>JAQXCN010000022.1 GCA_029251865.1 Crocinitomicaceae bacterium
GTAATGTATCCCTATATTTACCTCAGAACAAATAAGACAAACACGGCCTATTACGGAGGCTTTTCATTTGACCTAGACAAACTATTCATTGGCGCTTCTTATGGTTCGTCTGACCAGTATACCGGTTCCATAGGAGTATCCTTCAATCAATTTGCTCTTGTTTTACAAACAACAAGAGCCTTTCAGCCGACTTTAGAAAGAAATCTTTTCACGCACCAAATGACATTGCGGATTAACACACCAGAAAGTAAGAAAACTAGAAGATACATTACACTATAAGCTATGAAAAAACTCATTATCCTCTTTGCATTTGCCATCTCTTCATCTTTTGTTGAGGCACAAGACCCAACATTCACGCAATTTTTTTCAAACCCGATCTATTTAAACCCTGCACTTGCGGGTTCGTCAGGATGCCCAAGATTTGCAATGAATTATAGAAATGAATGGCCACAACTAACAGGTAATTACGTAACATATTCTGCTGCTTATGACACTTACGCAAAGAGTATTTCAGGAGGGATTGGCATCCTAGCAATGCACGACCAGCAAGGGCAAGGCACAATATCTACTTCTATGCTCGGAGCTATTTATTCATACAACCTTAAAGTGAACCGTAAATTTTCATTAATGTTTGGGGCTCGGGCTGCTTGGTTTCAGAAATTCTTAGATTGGGACAAGCTTACATTTGGTGATATGATTGATCCACGCCGCGGATTTATCTATCAAACAGGAGACGTTAAAAGAGGCGATGGTAGAAGAGGGTATTTCGATGCATCTGCAGGATTTGTCGGCTTTGGAAAAAACTTTTATTTTGGAGGTGCCGTTCATCACTTAAACAGACCTGACGAATCTATGATTCTTGGTCAGTCAAGATTACCGATGCGATTTACAGGTCACGCTGGCGCTGACATTCCGCTAGGCAGAAAAGGCCGCTACTCAAGTACTACGAGTATTATGCCGAACATTATCTATCAATATCAAAATGGATTTCAAGAATTAAATATTGGAACCTATGTTAAGTATGGGAATTTTACCGTTGGCGCATGGTATAGAAATAGAGATGCATTCATTCTATGTTTCGGAATTACCACTGATAAAATTAAAATTGGATACAGCTATGATATAACCGTTTCAAAGCTAGGAAATGGAATCTCTGGAGGATCTCATGAGGTATCACTTGGCTTTAATCTTAAGTGTAGAAGAAAACCGAGAAACTTTAGAAAAATATCATGTCCCTCATTTTAGGGAGAAAAGTAAATAGGTAAAATATTTACAGACCTTTCATAATAAGGACTTTGCTTGTAAATAAAATAGAGTTGCTCCCATTCTGAAGTTCGAAAATCTTCATCGTTACGCTTCCGTTTTTTGTATTCCTTATTTAGCCCTGGGTTATTTCTTAATATCTCTTCAATTTTATCAATAAAAACGTAGCTCGAGAAATATTCTTTTTGCTGCAGATAACTGTCGAAAAAATTCCAGCTTAAATACGAATCTTCCGATTCAGGCTGAAGAACTGAATGAATAAAAGCAGCACAGGGCTGAACTGAAGAAACATAAAAATCGCCTACCTTCAATTTTACCTCACGTATCTCTCGTTTGATATTTACATCGTTTAATCTGAAATGACCTTCATAGGGCGTTTTAGAAGGTGTATAGCCAACAACCTCAAAAACACCGAGAGTGAGTATCGTATCAGAAGTTATTTTACGCATTTCGACTTTATTTGCTTTAAGCCTTTTTATCACGTCGCGTTCCTGGCGAGAAACATAATATGATTGGGGAATAGTTATTTCCCTTTTTGACTCGAAATGATTGAAGAAAGGTATGAATCGCTCATATGGAAAAGAACTGTCATATTTTAGTCGCTTTAAATTTGTGATTTTGTGTTCTGGAAAGCTATGCTTAAAACCCTTAAAATAAATAGAGTCTATTTCTGATGATGGCTGATAATCATAATAGAAAACCCCTTTATTCTGAACCTCTTGAAATGCTTCATTCCTAGCCATCTCAATCAAACCTTCATGTTCCCCTACCCAATTAATGAGCTCTTTCATAAATGCCAATGTTGCCTTTACTCTTTGAGGAAATGGCTTGAGCATATGTGTCTCCACAGTAAAACTTAAGGTCTGAAAAAGTGACGTATAACCCATTGAATAACGCGGAAGGTCATTAAAAGACTGTATTCCTTCATCAGGTGTCCTGCCTTTTAAATCTACGTATGGAAATAAGTCTAATCCATGGTTCGCTAAAAGACTTTTCTCAAGTGCAGGAATGAAACTTTCATTCTTAAGCTTTCTTAACGACCTAGGAAGCCTCGCGTCAAGTGAACTGATATAAGTAAGCGTGTATTGATAATCCGCACCATTTGAGACGTGATTATCTACAAACACATCAGGATTTAATCCATGAAATAATTTTGTAAAAACAAAAGCGTTTTTGGAGTCCATCTTTATAAAATCACGATTCAAATCTAAATTCTGTGCGTTACCTCTAAAACCATACGCTTCAGGGCCATTCTGATTTGCTCTGCTAGTTGCTGATCGATTCAGCATACCGCCGACATTGTATGCGGGTACAAATGCAACTAAAGGCATTTTTTCTAATAATTGACGATCCGCTATTAACTCTTCTAGCCATAACAAAGAGGCATTAATCCCATCGGGCTCACCGGGATGAATTGCATTATTAAAAAGAACTGTAGTTTCAGTTCTCGCTTTTTTAAATGTTTTTGATGAATCTTGCGCGCCATTTACAATACAAACATAAATGGGGAGACCATGATCCGAATTCCCCATATTGTAAAGCTCAATAAATCCATTCGCTGCTGATACATCTTTCAAGTGCAGAATTAATTCCTCGTACGTTGGTGAGGTGTTGGATGTCCAATTTTCTTGTGCAAAAAAAGAGTAACTGCAGAGTAAATAAAAACTAAAGGAAATAACTTTACACATAAGGGTTAATAGCTTGCAATTTTTACAAAACGTCCACAAAAATTTCCAATTTTTAATAAATAAGGCCCATCGTTAAGGGAACCTATATCAACAATTCCTGTATCTGGTAAAATACCAGATTGTACCCTTATTCCATTTAACCCGTGTATTTCGTAGCTTAAAACTGAAAAAGAATCTAGATCAATTTTTAACTGATTTGATCCCGGATTAGGATATATAAAGAAGCTTTCATTTACAAAAGTTTTTAATCCCGTAAAAGAACATTCAATATTGTTAACAAATGCAGATGAAGAAGAGGGTTCGACTAATAAAAACTCACAATAACAAGGATCCTCAACTAAATAAGTTTTCAACCAAGACAAGGCGTAAATACCTGCATCTCCATTTGCTCCTGCAGGGCTATTAGCGACGCCATGACCTCCGTTTGTGATTTCAAAAAAAAGCTTATCTGTTGATTCAGGCGTGCCTTGATAATGCATGAACCCGTACTCTTCCGAATTGGCAATATCATCATTTTGACCAGTGAAAATCAAAACGGGCACATCATGAATTATATCTTCAGGCTGAAAACCATTTAAATCTAACCAAGGACATAGACAAACTACTGCTTTAAGCGCAGGGTCTAACGAGGCTGCTAGCTGTGCTCCCCCTCCCCCCATGGACCATCCAGAAACGGCAAATCGGTCCTCTGCGACTTTTCCAAACAAAGGAGAACCCGTTCTAGAATTCTCATCTTTAACGGTCTGAATAGCATCAATAAGAGCAGCTGCCCGTGCAGAAGGCCAATCCGCGCAGGGATTATTTGTACCTAATGTGATCGCAACAATACCGTGAGAAGCATAAAAAGAACCCCATTCTTGAATATCAGTTTCAACACCACAATACCCTGGAACAATAGCAATGCCTGAAAAAGGCGGTTCGGCATTCATTGGGAAATAAATTGAAGCTCCATTATAATCAGGGCCATTACGAATCGGATCAACCCCTTCAATTAAAACCCCTATATCATAGGGACCCTGATTTGAAATCGACTCAATATTAATACCCTCGCATTGTGCAAATATGACCAATCGAGCTAAGCAAACAAAAAATAGTGTAATTCGTCCCTTCATTAAATTTTATTTCTAAAATACAAGAATAATATGACGTAAAACGATATCCTAATGGACTGTGCGAAAATATAATTGCAAAGAACATTTTTAGAATTTATACAAATTAATATTTTTTTCACTCAAAAGCAATTAAGCCTTCAATTTCGGATGTCAATGAAACTCTTTTTTTGTTTTAACTTTACAGGGTGAGAATAGATATATTAACTCTTTTACCGGAATTACTTACCGGTCCCTTTTCTGCCTCTATTATGAAAAGGGCACAAGACAAAGGCCTCGTAGAAATTTATTTTCACAACATTCGTGATTATTCAACAGACAAGCATAAAAACGTAGATGATTATCAATACGGAGGAGGTGCTGGTATGGTCATGAGTATCGAGCCTATTGTAAAGCTTATTGAAAAACTACAAGGTGAAAGAAGTTACGATGAAGTTATTTACATGACACCTGATGGTGTTCTGCTCGAACAATCAATTTGTAACGATTTATCCCTTAAGGGAAATTTAATTTTACTATGCGGACATTACAAAGGAATTGATGAGCGAATTCGCGAACATTTCATTACCAAAGAAATCTCAATAGGTTCCTATGTTCTTTCCGGAGGAGAAATTGCAGCGGCAGTGTTAACAGATGCAATTGTAAGATTGCTTCCTGGGGTCCTTAATGATGAAACCTCTGCCCTAACCGATAGCTTTCAAGACAATCTCCTATCTCCTCCTGTTTATACGAGACCTCCAGAATTTCGAGGCTGGAAAGTACCCGATGTTTTATTGTCCGGAAACTTTCCGAAAATCGAAAAATGGAGAGAAGAAAAAGCAATTGAAAGAACAAAAGATAGGCGTCCTGATATACTAGACAATTTACAATAATATTATTCGTTCTTCTTAAAGTTTTTCAAGGATGATTTTAATTAAATTTGCCGCAAAATAATTTATTTTATGATTCAGCTCTCAAATCGTTTATTGGCAATGGAGGAATCAGCGACAATTGCGATGTCTCGCAAAAGTCGCGAGCTCAAGGCGCAAGGTCTTGACGTAATTTCTCTTTCTTTAGGTGAACCTGATTTTAATACTCCACAATTCATCAAAGATGCCGCCCTAAAAGCAATGGAAAATAACTTCACAAAATACATGCCTGTTCCTGGGTATGATGATTTACGTGAAAGTATTTCAAAAAAATTCAGACGAGACAATAATTTAAGCTACAATTCAGATCAAATCGTTGTATCAACAGGAGCCAAACAATCTATTGCAAATGTAGTTTTAACATTAATAAACCCCGGAGATGAAGTGATTATACCAGCGCCGTTCTGGGTTTCATACATTGAAATTGTAAAAGTTGCAGGCGGAATCCCTATCATAGTTAATGCAGGTATTGAAAAAGATTTTAAGATCACAGGTGCCGAACTTGACCAAGCTGTAACGGAGAAAACAAAACTAATGATCTTCTCTACGCCTTGTAACCCGACAGGATCTGTATACAGCAAGGAAGAGTTGAGAGACCTGGCTGATTCTATTAAAAAACATCCTTCTCTCGTTGTACTTTGTGATGAAATATACGAACATATAAATTTTGAAAGCCAACACGAAAGTCTTGCTCAATTTAAAGATGTCTACGAGCAAGTTGTTACGGTAAACGGCGTATCAAAAGCTTGGGCAATGACAGGATGGAGATTGGGTTATATCGGCGCACCAAAAACAATTGCTAGCGCATGCACCAAGGTTCAAGGACAATTTACTTCTGGCACATCAAGTATTACTCAGAAGGCAGCAATAGCAGCAATGGAGGCTGACCCAAGTGTTTTAAAGGAAATGATTTCAGCATTTAAATCAAGGCGTACATTAGTTCTAGACGCCTTATCGAAAATGCCAGGTATAAAAACAAACCACCCAGGAGGCGCATTTTATGTCTTTCCTGACTGCTCTAAATACTTTGGAACAGCGTACAAAGAACATAAGATTCAAAACGCAAATGACCTCTGCTTGTATTTACTAGAAGAAGCTTTAGTAGCATTGGTGACGGGCGATGCTTTTGGTGATCCGAATTGTTTCAGGATCTCTTATGCTGCGTCAGAGGAAACCCTCAATGAGGCTATGCGTAGAATAGGAAGTGCATTATCAAAATTAAGCTAAGTGAAATACGAAACGCTTCTAGATAACTTTAAAGAAAAACGTATCCTTGTAATCGGTGATGTTATGCTAGACGCATACATTCTTGGCAATGTGACTAGAGTAAGTCCAGAGGCTCCTGTACCTGTAGTTTCTTTGAGTAAAAAAGAAAACAGAATTGGAGGAGCAGGTAATGTAGCGCTTAATCTTAAAAATCTTGGAGCAAAGCCGATTATAGCAAGCGTTATAGGCAATGATACAGACGGCGCTATTCTTGAAGAATTATTCGTAAAACGAGGGATTTCTACTTTAGGACTTGTAAAAAGTGCCAAAAGAAAAACTACTGTGAAAACACGGGTTATTTCGGCCAAACAGCAATTGTTAAGAATAGATTCTGAGGACATCCACCCGATTGATGATAAACATGAAGAACAATTACTTCAAACGGTTGAAGAACTCATACCAAAAGAGATTGATGCTATTATTCTTGAGGATTATGACAAAGGTGTTCTTAATCAAAAGAACATAGCTTTGATCATTTCACTGGCACAAGCCAATAATATTCCGATAACAGCGGATCCAAAAAAGGAAAACTTCCATTACTATAAAGGGCTAACTTTATTTAAGCCCAATCTAAAGGAGTTAAAAGATGGGTTAAATATTGATTTCAACTTTGCGACAGAACACAACAAATTTAATGATGCTGTTAATGCGCTTCGGCACTCAATTCCGCATGAGGTTTCTCTTATCACATTATCTGAACATGGTGTTTATGTTTGTGACGCAGAGTCCTCAGCGAGAATACCTGCGCACAAACGAGAGATTACAGATGTTTCTGGAGCCGGAGATACTGTAATCGCAGTAGCAACCTTATGCCTTCTCGCAAAAGCAAATATTCAAGATATTGCCAAAATATCAAATATCGCAGGTGGCATGGTTTGCGAACGTCCTGGAGTTGTGAGTATTTCATTGCAGGAATTAAAAAATGAAGTGCGCGAACTCCTTTAACCTTTAAGTGTTATATAACCATGTCAAAGAAAACCGTAAAGCCATACAATAGCGAAAAGTCCAAAAAGGAAGAGGTAGAACAGATGTTCGATAATATTTCTGCCAAATACGACTTTTTGAATCATTTTTTGTCACTTGGCATAGATAAGATATGGCGTAAAAAGGCCGTTAAAGAATTACGCCTTACACAACCTAAAAAAATACTCGATATTGCTACTGGTACAGGGGATTTTGCAATTGCAAACCTCAAACTCAACCCAGAAGAAATTGTTGGGATTGACATTTCAAATGGTATGCTTGATGTAGGAAGGGAAAAGATGATTAAACGTAATGTAGATCATATTGTAACTATGAAACAAGCCGATTCAGAGTCACTTCCTTTTGATGATGGTTATTTTGATGGGCTTACCGTTGGTTTTGGCGTACGCAATTTCGAAAACTTAGAAAAAGGACTTTCTGAGATGCTTCGTGTTTTACGCCCTGGAGGAAAGGCAGTAATTCTCGAGTTCTCGAAACCTAAAGTTTTCCCAATCAAACAAGCCTTTGGTTTTTACTCAAAATATATCATACCTGTTCTTGGTAAAAGCATTTCTAAAGATGAAAAAGCTTATGCCTATTTACCTGAAAGTGTTGCAGCCTTTCCTGAAGGTAAAGACTTTACAGATATTTTAAGCAGATTGAATTATAAAAATGTAACCGCTTCTCCTGTAAGTGGAGGTATTGCAACTATTTATACAGGAATTAAATAAGACTGCAACATTGACGAGAACTTCACGTTATCCCATTATGAAGCTGTCTCTTAGTTTGCTTTTCTCTATTGTTTTGGTATTGGGTCATGCTCAAAAAATGAAGCAACAGCGATTTAAAAACTTTGACAAAAAGCCATTTAGATTTGGTTTTATGCTCGGGTTTAACACAACTGATCTTACTGTATATCAAAATCCAAATGCTTATGAAGCATATGGTCTCGTTTCTGTTAAGAATGTATCTCAGCCTGGTGGGCAATTGGGTATTTTAACAACATTGAAATTAGGAACGCCAATACTGAGACTGCGCTTTATGCCTAGCCTTTCTTTTCAAGAACGAATTCTCTCTTACAGTAGTTTAGACAGTTCAAACTTTCCAAAAGGAATAAGTGAAGAACGTATTAATTCTACTTGTGTTGACCTTCCTCTCTCTTTGATCTTTAGAACTAAACGGTTCAATAACTTTTCAGCATATGCAATTTTTGGTGGGCAATATTCTATTGACCTACAATCACAACAAGATGCCTCTCAAAATTATATTGACCCATTCATAAAACTGAATAGATTTGATATTCATGCGCAAATTGGTGGTGGAGTTGACTTTTACGCCCCCTTTTTCAAATTCTCTATGGAACTCAAATATTCACATGGCGTTCGCAATACATTTATTCAAGATTTCTCACCCGTTGCCAAACCGTTGGACCAATTATACAATAGAGGCTGGTGGTTTTCAATAATTTTCCAATCCTGATGCAAGAAATTTCTTTTTATTGTAGTCCTGAACAAGCTGTTGATGAAGCGTATTTGAAAAACACCATTGCGCAAAAACTTAAAATAACATCGGAGTTTAACTACAAATGGCATAAGCGCAGTGTTGATGCTAGGAAGAAAATGATAAAAGTCAGATGTAGTTTTCATGTATACATCGGAGAAGAAAAATCACCTAAGGGATATGAACCTTTATTTCCGAAATTAAATCCCAACAAAAAAATACACATAATAGGTCTTGGACCAGCGGGATTGTTCGCTGCGCTAGCCGCCCTTGAACAGGGAATTAAACCAATAGTATACGAACGTGGAAAGGCTGTGAAGGGTAGGATAAAAGATATTGGGAAACTGAATAGAAAAGGAATTGTGAATGAAAATAGCAATTACTGTTTTGGAGAAGGAGGCGCAGGAACTTACTCTGATGGAAAGCTCTATACACGTTCAAAAAAAAGAGGCGCAGTACGTCAAGTTTTAGAGACTTTTGTTTATTTCGGTGCCAATGAGGACATCCTTGTTGAAGCGCACCCTCACATTGGAACAAATAAGCTACCAAGAATAGTTTCCGCTATGAGCAATAAAATCATTGAATTAGGTGGAGAAATTCATTTTGAGCATAAGCTTACGAACATAACTATCAAAAAAGAGAAAATTCAATCTATTGAACTAAATTCCGAATTAAAAGTAGCCGTAGACAAACTAATACTTGCAACAGGTCACTCAGCTCGCGATATTTTCGATCTTTTACACAAAAACAATATCAAGATACAAGCCAAGCCATTTGCGTTAGGCGTGAGGGTTGAGCACAGTCAAGAATTCATAGATAAAGCCCAGTACCACGGAAGAAAAAGTGATGCATATATTCCCCCTGCATCATATAGACTTGTAACACAATCAGAGGATAAAGGAGTCTATTCTTTCTGTATGTGTCCCGGAGGAATTATCGCTCCTTGTGCCACCTCTAATAATGAGGTTGTCACTAATGGTTGGTCTCCTTCAAAGCGAAATAACCCCTATGCGAATTCAGGTATTGTCGTCACTGTTAATCCAGATGACCTTGACAACCCTAACGACCCTTTTTGCGGCGTTAAATTTCAACAATACATAGAACGAAAAGCGTGGGATCTTGCCGGAAAGAATCAAAAAGTTCCTGCACAAAGACTAAAAGACTTTATCGATAATGAAAAATCGATTGATTTCCCGAGGTCATCTTACCAGCCAGGAATTGAAAGTATAAAAATGGATGATCTCTTTCCTGAATTTATAATCAAAAGACTACGCGCGGCCTTTAAAGATTTTGATAAAAAAATAAAGGGCTTTATAACAAATGACGCTGTTGTCCATGCGCCCGAATCACGAACTTCGTCTCCCATACTTATACCCAGAGATAAAGAGCTATTCAATCATGAAGGTATTTCCAATCTATACCCATGTGCTGAAGGCGCTGGTTACGCAGGAGGCATTGTATCCGCAGCGATTGATGGTATCAATTGTGTTCAAGCCATCTCAAAAGTGATTTAACTCAATTCCTAAAGGCATTTCCTCAGTCAATAAAACATTTTAAAATAGAGTAAACAAAACTGATTGTAATCCTCTAAACTTGTCTACTTCGAATACACTTTAATCATCAGATTTAATAACAATCCTAAATCTTAAAAATTAGCGTGTTTTTTTATATCCTAAAATTGAGAACCTCTTTTAAAAAATGTACTATTTTTGCACTTTCAAAACGATAGAAGTAATAAACACTCCAAAAAAAATACTCCTATGATACACCTTATTTCGATCATCTCTTTTTTATTTTTAACATTCTTCACTTTTGGTCAACAAATCAGTCAAATAGGTTCAGATTTTGATAATTGCGGAGGTACGCCAGCGTATGGTTTATTTGACTATTCTCAATCATCAATGCTCTATTTAGCAACAGAATTGGAAGCCGTTGGGATTTCTGCAGGCAATTCAATAACTGCTCTTGAATTTCAATTTAACAGTTGGGATAGCGGTTATGAATTAGACAATCAAACAATAAAAATGGCGCATGTTTCTGAATCTAGTCTTCCCAACCCTGGATCACCCGATTACAGTTCTTTAACTGTTTCAGATACCACAACGGTAAAAAATGAATTCGACTTCCGTGGTTTTTCAGGAATTACGTGGGGCCAATTCGATTTTGATACTCCTTTTGTCTGGGATGGCGTAAGTAATATTCTTATCACATGGGAGAATAGAGATGGCTCATGGAGTGGTGGTTATGGTTGGCTAGAAGGAAGAAGTATTGCTAATCGTTGTCACATATGGTTCAAAGATGATAACTATCCGGTTGCAAGTAGCAGCGAAGTCCGTGATTTACCGAATATTAAATTACACACAACATTTAACCCACTTCCAATTACGTTATTAGAGTTTAAAGGTGAATTATTGAACAATGAAAACCATGTTTCTGTAAAATTAGATTGGACGACAGCCTCTGAAAAAGACAATAATTATTTTACTGTTTGGCGCTCACTTGATGGTCAAGATTGGGAAGAAATCTTCAATTTGGTTGGTGCTGGAAATTCGAATCACGAAATAAAATATCAGTATATAGACCAAAACATTAATCTTCAACGCGCCTCACATAAAACCATCTACTACAGACTTTCACAAACAGATTACGACGGTACTAAAGAGTATTTTCAAATCATTCCGATTGAATTGAAATCGAAAAAAACACATGTCGTAAAAAGAACGAACTTGATGGGACAAGAAATCTTAATTGGGCATAAAGGGCTTATTATTGAAACATGGAACAATGGTTACGTCTCCAAGTCCTTTAATTAGAGCAATAAATACACTTTGCATTGTATAACTAAAACTGACTTTTATCATTTTATGATTTAGAATGTGAATATACTTTTGTGACTTGAAAATCTAAATTATTCAATGTCAGTATGAAGTGTAAAGCCATTTATCTCCTGTTATCCCTTTTACCATTCAATTTTGTTAGCCAAATCACAACCACTATTGAAATTCGAAAGGGAACTTCTAATATTAATTCCGTTCCATTTAACGGATTATACGACTATTCACAATTCGGTACGATTTACACACGTGATGAAATTTTAAATGCTGGAATTGACGCTGGTATCGATCTCTCAAATGGCGGTAATATCACCTCTCTTTTTTTTGAATATTACGGGTGGAGTTCGGGTTACGTGGCAAGTAATCAAACAGTAAAGATTTCTCATTCCGATGCAACGCAAATAGAAAGAGGTCCCTTTGGGGATGGTCTTTCATATGCTTATCCGGATTATGGACATTTAACTTTAAGAAATACTACCGTTGTGAAAGATGATTTCACCTTTACAAACCCAAATAGCGAAAACTGGGAAGAAATTGGAGGAAATACCGCGGGGCAAACATCAGGTTTTGATACTCCATTTTATTGGAATGGTGTTGATAACATATTAATCTCTTGGGAAAATAGAGATGGGTCGTGGATGAGTGGATATGGCTTCCTTAAAGGCGGAGGAGACTCAAGACGCGCTCACAACTGGTATAATGACAATAGTTACCCTACAGCCTCCTCGGGAAATAATAAATCCGCACCTAATATAAAATTGAATTTTGAATCCTTCACTCCTCTACCTATTGCGCTAAACTCATTTACAGGGATTGTCGCCACAGAAGCAGAAAATCAAATACAGTTGGATTGGACAACTCAATCAGAAAAGGACAACGATTACTTTACAATTTGGCGTTCGTTTAATGGTCAAGATTGGCAAGAAATAGGGCACGTAATAGGCTCCGGGAACTCTAATGAGCTTATAAACTATCAATACATAGATAGAATTATGATTTCTCAACAGGGTAATAACAAATCCATTTATTACAAATTATCCCAAACAGATTATGATGGTACTCAGGTGTTTTTTCATGTTATACTCGTAGAGATTAAATCAGCGAAAACTCATATTGTACGTAGAACCAATCTCGTAGGACAAGAGGTTGATCCGTACTCTAAAGGATGGATTATCGAAACATGGAACAATGGAGAGGTCGTTAAAACCGTTCATGATTAAGTAACCACTTGATTATTTAAAATGATTAGTTGGTTGTAATTTTGTAACATATTTGCCGGGGACTAAACTGGTTTCACCATCCTTATTAGATAATCGATAAAACCTTCTATTTTTGTAGTATGAAAAGAGTTGTCGTTGGTCTTTCTGGTGGAGTGGACTCAAGTGTTGCTGCTTACCTTCTTCAAAAAGAAGGTTATGAGGTTATTGGTATGTTTATGAAAAACTGGCATGATGAATCCGTTACAATTTCGGATGACTGTCCATGGATTGATGACTCAAATGATGCACTTATGGTTGCTGATGCGCTTGGTATTCCTTTTCAAGTTATTGACTTAAGTAAAGAATACAAAGAGCGTATTGTTAATTATATGTTTGATGAATACGAGCAAGGAAGAACTCCTAATCCTGATGTATTATGTAATCGTGAAATAAAATTTGATGTTTTCCTTAAGGCAGCAATGGAATTAGGTGCCGACTATGTTGCTACCGGTCACTACTGTCAAAAAAAAATGAATACAGACAATGAATATGATTTAATATCAGGAAGAGATCCTTCTAAAGACCAATCCTATTTTCTCTGCCAAATTACACAGAAGCAATTAGCAAAGGCCCTTTTCCCTATTGGGAACCTACTCAAAAGTGAGGTCAGAGCAATTGCTAGTAAAATTAATTTAATTACCGCGGATAAAAAGGATTCTCAAGGACTTTGTTTTGTAGGTAAAATCAAGTTGCCTGAATTTCTACAGCAACAACTGAAATCTATAGAAGGTCCAGTTATTGAAATCCCTGAAGGCTTAAGTCAATTTAAAGATTATAAGAATTTGACCAATGACACCGCTCATATTGAAGAACTCTGCAAACCTTTTACTTATAAAAAATCAGATGGTATTGAAGTTAGTAAACATGCAGGGGCTCATTTTTATACAATTGGACAAAGAAAAGGACTGCACATTGGAGGTAGACCACAACCAAGTTTTGTGATTGCTACAAATACAGAGGAAAACATTGTATACTCTGGACAAACGGACGCCCATCCTGGATTAAATAGGATTGCATTAAAAATAGAGTCAGGCAGTCAGAACTGGATTAGTCGCCATAATGAACATGAGGAGATAGATTATGATTTTAGAATACGATATAGACAGTCTCTTCAGAAAGGCAAGTTGGTACAAAAAAACGGATTTTGTTATGTACTTTTCCATAATAAGCAAAAAGGAATCAGTCCAGGCCAATTTGTTGCATGGTACGAGAATGACGTTCTCGTTGGCTCTGGTGTAATTGAAAATTAATTCATATTAATTGAAAATAACAAAGTGTCATTTTTAACACTTGTACGGCCTTTCAGTGTATCCATCAATGAGGCCACCTCATGAATATCAATCGTACTATGAACACCTAGCTCTTTATGCTTAGATAATTTCAATTGTGCTTTCTTAACTCGATTTGTTCTTAAAGTTTGTACGTTACGTTTCATATCAATTCGTTTTCTGATTACTCTAACGCAAATACTGTTCCAAGGTTGCAATTTTAAAAAGTCATATAGATTTATACTAATGATATTTAATATAAAGTGATGTAGTCGTATATTTGTCTATGAACCGAATTATATCCCTTCTTGTTCTGCTGTTGTCCCTTAGCTGCGAGCACGACAAACCTAAGCAAGACAACTCTGATGCTAAAGGGATTGATTTAGAAACAACGCGAAATAAAGAACAACATGGTTTTCTTCTTGATAGCTCCGCGTATTTTGTTGACTCAGTAGTTCGCTCCTTCGTAGAATTTTCAATACAAACACTCCCTAATGAAAATTACACTTACGAAATTTACCAGGCATCACTAAACCCTGATCAAATTACCGACGCCATTATAAGTGTTAACAGGTGTGCATATGCAAAAGAGAAGGCAGAAAATTCGGGGTATCTTTCACAAGCGGAAAACGTTGGGTTTATGGGGCCTTTCAATTTATTTATATTTTACGACGGTGCATCT
Source organism: Crocinitomicaceae bacterium (assembly GCA_029251865.1). Taxonomy (GTDB): domain Bacteria; phylum Bacteroidota; class Bacteroidia; order Flavobacteriales_D; family Crocinitomicaceae; genus UBA952. The sequence continues at coordinate 14,741 of JAQXCN010000022.1, forward strand.
AACACTTTTACGATGCCCGTGCCGGTGCCTTCTTCCCCCCTGCTTCCACTATCCATAAGCTTCGAAAACATATCATCGAATAGACATAAAGATTTAGTTGTCGATTTTAGAATTCGAAATTCGAGTTATAAGGAGATTTATTTTTTATTTAACAATAAGCCTAGTAAAGTATTCCAATGGAAAAACTTTGATGGACTTGGAACAAAAGAATCAGAAGCTTATGGCTTTGAGTTTAATCCAGGTAATGGCCGAGTTCGAGATATTGTGGTATACAACGCACAAATTAAAGCACCAAAGGCAGAAATAGACCCCTTTATCTACAAACCGGAAATTTTAAATTCCACAGAGTTACTGAAGAACTTCTTTTATGTACCTGCGCAAGGCAAATATTTCTCGACTAAAAATGGCCTCGAAGAGTAATTATGAAATTGCGACCCGGTGCAGATATATTCGAGGCAAAGCTTCGGTAATTTCGATCTAAAATATTTTCACAAGCCAGCTGTAAAGAAAAGTTGTTTGAAAAGGCGTAGTTGATTCTTGTATTTAAAGTATACCAACTTGGCATACCCAATCCCTCAAGGGCAAAAGCATAATTGTCTTCCCCAAGAAGATTATAATCTGCATATCGCTTCCAAGCGGAATAATTCACAAAGGCCTCTGCAACACATCTTTTCTTCTGGTATTTGATGCTTACCTTCCCAAATAATGGTGGAATATGGTCTAGAGGATAGGGTATAGAATCTGTTAAAATACGTCCATAGGTATAATTTAACGTTGAATAAAGGGTAAGGCATCTCCCTATTGACCCGCTAATCAAACCTTCAACACCACAAACAAAAGCCCTATTTGCATTGGTTGTAGTAATCACTTGACTGAAGGAGCCATCATAAAAAACGGAATCAGCGCCCTCCATTGTTCCACCTTGAATCGTCAAAGCATTTGTTAAATAAGTCCCATAAAGATTTGTGGAGAAATTGATGTTTTTAAAAAAAAGAAATTCCGCTCCTAATTCTAAATTATATGAATACTCAGGTTTCAAATCTGGATTAGGAACGATAACTTTTCCTGGGACAGATTCAAATACCTTGGATACATCGTCCACATTTGGCGCCCGAAAACCTGTAGCAGTTGAAAACGTGAATCTAACTCCCTTTTTTGGCATATAAATCAATCCTAAATTCCCATTGAGAGAAGAATTTTGTTGGTTGATCGAATTAAACGGAAAAGGAAAGAAAGTTTGATCAAGGAATAATGCATTGAGTCTGACATATGAAGCACGTACACCGCCATTTATAATCATCCTTTTATTCAGTTCCCAGGTATCCGTACAGTAAATTGCAAAAGATGACATATCAGATCCTCCATCGGGATAACGGGTATCAAGGACTGAATTTTCAAGCGTATATATTTTTGTCGAATAAGCTGTAGAACCAACAATATTGTGTGATATATCCAATCCATAATTCAGTTCATGCTTACCTTCTCTTTCTATATAAATGGAATCCCCATTTTCTTCAAACTGAATTAAATCCTTAGAGAAATCTATATTTAATGTAAAAATATCTAAATCCTCTATTCTACTTTTCAAGTGGTCATCTCGGAATCTCCTTACCATTCTGCTCTCCGTAATCGCCTGATAGGCTGCAATAAACTTTGCATTGTCATACCATTTATTAGACTTAGAATGCTCGAGAGTATAAGACGACAGGAACCTATATTGCGGTCCATAATACCATTCAGCATATTTAGCGACCCCATTTTCGAGTTGTGTAAGGCGGTCATATCTATCAATATCACTGGAATTTGAAAGCTGCAAATTCAGCTTGTGCGTAAAATACGCATTCTGCTTAAACATAAACTTTTGTAACAAGTCTAATTGCTGATACGCAGAACCTAACTGTAGGTTAGGGTCGGCATTGCTCACCATTGTATCCAAATAATCAACTTGGGTTACGTACCAATTTCGAGCCCCAAAACCCTGGGTTAAATCAGACCTATTCGCTCCTTGTTGTAAGTCACCAAAATCAGAAAAAGTAACAGAACTTAAAGAACCCAACTTCTTATTGGCAACAGATACATGTGCGTTTGTTGCAAAGCCATTTGCGGCCGTAAAATATCTTGTATATGCATCCCCGATTATAAGCGGCTTTTCTTTATGGCTGAGTTTCGGGTCTTTTGTGGTAAAACTCATCACCCCTCCTATTGCATCAGAACCATAAACAACTGATCCGGGACCAAATAAGACCTCTACCCGATTCATAATAGAATTATCTAGCGTAATGATATTCTGCAAATGGCCACCTCTATATATTGCGTTATTCATGCGTACACCATCAACAACCATTAAAACCTTATTAGTTTCAAACCCTCTGATAATTGGACTCCCTCCTCCTAACTGACTCTTCTGAACAAAAACATTTCCTGTAGCACCGATCAAATCTGCCATCGATGATTGGTTTTGATTTTTAATTTCTTCACTTTTAATTACACGTATTTTTTGTATTACATCACGTTTTTTCTCAGAAATTCGATTTGCGGAAACGACCGTTTCATCAAGTGTATTTGCATTTGATATTAAATACATCTTAAAATCTGCTTTTTCTAAAGCAGTAAAATCACATTTCACAAGAATATAGTTTTCATGAAGAAATACTATACCAAAATCAGAATACGATTCGTTATTAAATAAATCCGTAGAAAATCTACCTTTTTTATTCGTGAAATATTGTTCCAACCCAGCTCTATCAATTGTAGATTTCTCTTGTCGAATTGGGTCCATGACATTGGAACCCGAATATTCAATTATTACCTGAACATCATGAATAGGGAAACCCGAAGTCTCATCTAAAACGGTGATTTTTTGTTGTGCAAAAAACACGCTAGTAAAAGAGAGTGAAATACCAACTAGAAAAGCCTTAAAAGAATCCCGTATCACACTGCAAATTTATTAATTTTATAGGGTACAATACAAAATATGAGCCATAGATTTAAATCCTCCAAAACGTACAGATATTTCTCCATTTCAGCAAAGGAAGATCCTAAGAATCTACTCATCGTAATGCATGGCTATGGTCAGCTTGCTGAATACTTCGTCAGAAAATTCAATGCCTGCCCCGTAGACTTCACAGTTCTCGCTCCTGAAGGACCACATCGGTTTTATAAAAATGGGTATTCAGGACGCGTTGGCGCCTCTTGGATGACGAAGGAGGCGCGTCAGGATGACATTGACGATAACCTGAATTGGCTCACAGCATGGCTCACAGCACATTTAGAAGATAATACTTACAAAAACATTATACTACTTGGGTTTTCACAAGGAGGAGCGACTGCTGCAAGATGGTATTATCGTCAACCAAAATTATTTAGTCATTTTATCCTTTGGGCATCTGTATTTCCGCCTGATATTGAAAAGCCAAATACCGAAGTGAGGCAAAGCTATTTTGTCGTTGGCGATAAAGATGAGTTCTTGACCTCTGAAAATCTAAAAAAGGAACTTCTTATCTATCAAAAACTGGGATTCAAGACCATACGTTTTAAAGGTAATCACGACATTGAACCTACTATACTAAATAGTCTTTTAAATAGCTTTTAAGCTGATTTACAATCACTCTTCGGTTTTCGCTACAATCGCAGCTACTGTGGCATCACTTGACACATTAATGACTGTCCTGCACATGTCTAGGATTCTATCAATTGGATAGATGATAACGATCCACATTGGGTTTAACCCGACAGAATTGAGCACAAACATCAGCATGATTAAACCAGCACTGGGGACTGCGGCAGAACCAATAGAGGCAAGTGTTGTCGTAGCTACAATACCTAATTGCTGAGACATGGATAAATCTACTCCATGAAATTGAGCAAGAAAAATAACAGCAACCGCCTGGTAAAGAGAAGTACCATCCATATTTACAGTAGCACCTATCGGCAAAACAAAATCACTGACCTTCTTGGGTACTTTTAATCCTTCCTGCACACATTTAATTGTAACGGGAAGCGTGGCCGCACTTGAACTTGTCGAAAACGCAAGAAACTGAGCAGGACTCATTTTTTGATAAAACGTGCGGTAACCAAATTTAACACCGAAGATACGTTGAAGCAAAGGGTAAAAAACAAAAAGTAAAAGCGCCAAACCTAAAACGACAACAAGAGAATATAATCCAAGCGTTTGAAATAGGGTAAAAAGTTCCGCTGGTGTATTTGCTATTTTGGCTAAAACACCTGCCATTAAACAAAAAACAAAAAATGGAGAAAGGGCCATTATCATATTTACCATCTTTATAAATACATCACCCATTGCATTAAAAAAACGGTGGACTTGCTTAGAACCTTCTGTTTGTAATAATGACAATGCTATACCAAAAAATAGTGCGAAAAAAATCACTTGTAACATAAGCTTACTACTTGAAAAAGCAGCAACTAGGTTTTCAGGAACCATATCAACTAAAGGTTGAAGTGGGCCTGTCTTTCTATCCTTTGAATTCTCATTTTTACTCCTCATACTCTGATAGTCAGAAGAACTTTTCTCTTCGTCTAATGAAGCCTCAATCTTCTTGACGATCATAGGATCTGCAGTCTTAAGAAGATTACGACCATCTTTAACTGCAACACCCTCGGATTGTGCCCAGATCTCGTATCGCAAGCGATTCGAATCTTCCAATGAATTATGACCTGGCTGTATTACATTGACTAATAAAAGACCCAAGGTCACTGAGGCAACCGTTGTAACCAAATATAAGCCCAAAGTTTTGGCACCAATACGACCCAATTGACGTACATCCCCTAAACCCGCTACACCACCTACAATTGAAAATAAAACTAAAGGAATAGCGATAAATTTAAGACAGTTAATAAAAATTATACCAAATGGATCAATAAAGTCAATCGTAAACTTATTTAAACCAACTGATCCCGAAAACAGTGCCCATAGTACACCTAAAAACATTCCAATTAATATTTTCCAGTGCAGCGCTAAATTTTTCATAATTTGATTTTTACAAAAGTACAATTAAACACGAAATTGATTTGATTAGGCACACGGTAGTTTCGTATATTTGAATACAAATAAATCCTATGGCAGTATCTTCAAAAGAAATAGAATTCAATTTTAACGAAGATCAAATGCGCTTAAAAATCCGTGCACTTGAACAAAACCTTGAAAAAGTATACCTCGGTGGAGGTCAAAAAAAAATTGACAAACTTCATAAAGCTGGTAAGCTCACTGCTCGCGAAAGAATTAAGCTTTTACTTGATAAAGGATGTGAAATTCAAGAAATTGGAGCATTTGCAGGGCATGATATGTATAAAGAATATGGTGGCTGTCCATCAGGTGGTGTTGTAGTCGTTATTGGCTTGGTTAGTGGCAGAAGATGTGTAATCGTTGCAAATGACGCGACAGTTAAAGCTGGTGCTTGGTTTCCGATTACAGGAAAGAAAAATCTTAGAGCGCAAGAAATTGCTATGGAGAACCACCTCCCTATAATATATCTCGTAGATAGCGCGGGAGTATTTTTACCAATGCAAGAAGAAATTTTTGCTGATAAAGAACACTTTGGGCGTATTTTTAGAAATAACGCGAAAATGAGTGCTCAAGGCATTGTTCAGATAGCGGCAGTTATGGGTAGCTGTGTTGCAGGAGGTGCATACCTTCCCATTATGTCTGACGAATCTCTTATAGTTAATAAAACGGGTACTATATTTCTTGCTGGCTCTTATCTTGTAAAAGCTGCTATTGGTGAAAATATTGATAACGAAACGCTAGGTGGTGCTAAAACGCATACAGAAATATCAGGTGTATGCGATTATAAAGTTGAAACAGACAAGGAATGTCTTGCTACAATACGTGAACTTGTAGATAAAATTGGTGCTCCTGACTCTGCAGGTTTTGACCGAAAAAAAACTATTGAACCAAAAGAAGCATTAAAGAAAGTATATGGTTTACTTCCAGCTGAACGCTCAAAACCATATAATAGCAGAGCTATACTCAAATGTCTCGTTGATGAATCAAAATTTACTGAGTATAAAGTAGGCTTTGGAAAAACAATGATCACTGCATATGCGAGGATTGATGGCTGGAGTGTGGGTATTATTATGAATAACCGCGAATTGGTAAAAAACGGTAAGGGTGAAATGCAATTTGGAGGAGTCATCTATTCAGATGCAGCTGACAAGGCTGCACGATTTATAATGAATTGTAATCAGAAAAACATTCCTCTGGTCTTTATTCATGACGTCACTGGATTCATGGTAGGCTCTAAGAGTGAACATCAAGGAATTATAAAAGATGGTGCTAAGATGGTTAACGCCATGGCGAACTCAGTTGTTCCAAAATTCTCAATCGTTATTGGAAATTCATATGGCGCAGGAAACTATGCGATGTGCGGTAAAGCATATGACCCAAGACTCATTGTTGGCTGGCCTACGGCTGAAATAGCAGTTATGAGCGGCGCCGCAGCTGCTAAAACATTACTGCAGATTGAAGTGTCCTCTTTGAAAGCTAAAGGAGAAAAAATTACCGCAGCAGAGGAGAAAGAATTGTTTGACAAGATCAAGAATAAATACGACGAGCAAATATCGCCTTATTATGCCTCGAGTAGATTATGGATTGATGCCATTATTGATCCGATTGAGACAAGAAAAGTAATATCAATAGGTATTGATGCAGCTAATCACAAAAAAGCAGTAGAAAAGTACAATGTAGGAGTAATTCAAACGTAATTAATCAGCGCTTGACTTCCCATTGAAATAATGAGTATATCCAAAGCCCACGACTAAAAAAGAAGCCGTTTTACTAAACTCAACAGGATCATAACCCGCATCGCCTTCAACGCCTATATCACTAGGCCTAAAACCAAAACCATAAAAAGGATAAGCAATAGTCAGGCGGTATGAGTTCGCATCATCAGTAGACAAAACCAATCCAATATTTGGTTCTACATATGGAGATTGAATAACATTTAATCGAATACCTTCCTCAAACAAGGCATCCGTTTTAATCATTGAATGCATGTAACCAAACTTCACTCCCATATCCGTAGCAAATCGTTCACCCCAAAACTTTTCGTGTCCAATTTTTAAAAACCCTCCCAAAGCATGCATACCTCCGTATATTGCAGAAGGAACACTAAATTCGTTCACCGCAAAATACGAGTAATGTGCACCTACACCAAAAGCCAATCCGCTATTTAGAGTGTATTGGTATGATGGTGAAACGGTAACTAAACCTTGCATAAAGTCCTTGAAAGGAGCGTTAACAAATGAATTTGGCAAACCAATCTCAAAAGTAAAAGAATCATCAATATCCATTCCTTGTGCAGTAACGTTCAAAGACATAATACTTATACCGAAAAAAGAAATGAAAAGAAAAACCCTTGATATACTCACTTTAATAAAACGTTATTGATTCTTATTTATTGCTGTTAATCATTGTATCAATCTGGAAATCATAATACCCTTCTTTTAAAAACACCACTATAATTGTTTACCGTGAAATTCTTTCGTCAAATTTATATAACGCTTTGTATAGGTATTATCATCATTCCTGACTGTCAGTGCTTGTTTTCTTGGGGTGGTTTCTTTTTTTGATAAACAGATTACGATACGAGAATTTGGTTTTGATGGCTTTGCATGGATCGTGGTCATTGAATAAATATATAAACCGTATTGTTCAGCACATTTCGTTATTAAATCCAAATGTCCATAGGGTAGAATTAGCCAAAAACGACCTTCGCCAGAAAGTAAACGCTGGGCACAAGTAAAAAATTCAATGAATAATGCTTTTGAAATATGCTTTGTTCGGCTATTCACTTTATTTATCTTATCGGAATGCTCGAAATAAAAAGGTGGATTACTTACAATAAGATCGTAGGAACCCATGAAGGAATAAGCTAGATAGTCACCAAGAATCGCATTCAAATTCTCAGACCAAGCAGAATTACCAAAGTTCTCTTTACAATCTTGATGAGACGGTAAATCGATTTCAATAGCATCAACTGATATATTAGGGTATTGCTGGCAGGTCATTAGTGAAAGCACACCACTCCCCGCTCCTAAATCCAAGCATCTTTTTGGGGTATCAGCATCTAATAGTGCCCCGAGAAGCATACTATCCGTGCCCACTTTAAGTGCAGACCTTTCCTGATTTACTGTAAAATATTTGAACTCGAAGTTTCTTGACACTAGTACGCCTTAGCAAAAAGGACTCTACCTGAGGATTGGCTCCCCGTATATATGCAGCTTCCCTCTTCTGGAGTTTGATTTAAAGGAATACATCGTATTGTAGCCTGCGTTTCTTCCTTTATTTTATTCTCGGTTTCAGATGTCCCATCCCAATGCGCAGAAACAAAACCACCCTTATTTATCAATTTTTTAAATGATTCATAATCATTAGCCTCAGCAGTATTCTCGGCTCTAAAAGACTTTGCCTTTAACAACAAACTGTTTTGAATTTCTTCTAGGAGCTTTTCTACGATAGCATCAACACCTTCAAATTGAACAATTTCTTTAGATTTTGTATCTCGTCGTGCAATTTCTATTTTACCATTTTCTAGATCTCTAGGTCCCATGGCTAACCTTATCGGAACGCCTTTAGTTTCATATTCAGAAAACTTCCATCCTGGTCGTCTATTGTCATCATCATCATATTTAAATGATATACCACGTGCCTTGAATGCCTCAGCTAATGTCTCAAACTTCTCGGATATACTTTGTAAATCTTCAGGACTTCTGTAAATCGGGATACCAACAACTTGAATTGGCGCTAATAATGGAGGAAGTACGAGCCCCTCATCATCGGAATGACTCATAATTAAGGCGCCCATAAGACGGGTTGAAACCCCCCATGAGGTCGCCCATACATGCTCAAGCTTACCTTCCTTATCCGCATATTTGACATCAAAAGCTTTCGCGAAATTCTGGCCCAGAAAATGTGAAGTACCTGCTTGCAAAGCCTTACCATCCTGCATTAAAGCCTCTATGCATAGTGTATCTTCGGCACCAGCAAATCGCTCAGAAGCTGTCTTTCGTCCCTTAATTACAGGCATCGCCATATAATGTTCAGCAAAATCTGCGTATACCTCTAACATTTTTGAAGTCTCCTCCTGGGCTTCTTGTGCTGTTGCATGAGCCGTATGACCTTCTTGCCATAAAAACTCTGCAGTTCTCAAGAATAACCTTGTCCTCATCTCCCAACGAACAACATTCGCCCATTGATTAATAAGAATAGGCAAATCTCTATAGGATTGAATCCAGTTTCTATAAGAATTCCAAATTATAGTTTCTGATGTCGGTCGAACAATTAGTTCCTCCTCAAGCTTCGCCTTAGGATCAACAACTACACCGCTTCCGTCCTCAGCATTTTTCAATCTATAATGTGTCACTACGGCACATTCCTTAGCGAACCCCTCAACGTGACTCGCCTCTTTACTTAAGTATGATTTAGGAATAAATAGTGGGAAATATGCGTTAGAATGACCCGTTTCTTTGAATTTTTGATCCAAAACCTCTTTCATACGTTCCCATATAGCGAAACCGTATGGCTTTATAATCATACACCCTCTTACATCGGAATGTTCCGCTAAATCAGCTCTTTGAACCAACTCATTGTACCACTTAGAATAATCTTGCGCCCTTGTTGTATGCTTGCTTCCCATAATTTATTTTCTATCGCAAATTTAGACAAACGATTCAATTATTACACCACAATTTAAAGATCGATTATGGAATCATTTTATTGTCAATTAACGCATTGATATATTGCTGATAAATCGCCTTGATTTTAAGCGCTAAATTCCGGTTCTGTTCCGGTATATCTTCTTTTATTTCACTCCAAATGAATGGCTTTATATTTGGCCCCATAGAAACGATATTATTGTTGTAAAAAGACATATTGGGAGCCCTGTTCTGACTAAAATAAGAGCTGCCAACTGAAAAATAAGATGTATTTACGCCTAATAAATCAATAATTGTTGGCATGATATCTATTTGCTGAAGCGTCTCATTGCTCTTAATTATTGGTAGCCTTCCAGATGCATGGTAAAATGCAATTGGAATTTTAAAAGACCATTCTAAATTACCGCGATCTTTTCTTTTTGTTGGCCCAACATGGTCCGCGCAGAAAACAAACAAGGTGTTCTCGAACCATTTTTGTCGTTTTGCCTTTTCCCAAAAATCTTTGAAGGCATAATCTGCATAGTTCAATGATTCGCAAATCGGATCAACGCCAACTCTTAAAGGTCTTTTAAAATCTTGAGGAATAGTGTACGGATGGTGAGAAGAGTATGTGAAAATGGTAGATAAAAAAGGTTCTTTCATGCCATTCATTTTATCAATAGACCAAGGAAGAAAATGATGATCAGGGATACCCCAAGTGCCATCAAAATGAGCATCATTCCCATACTCGGTTCTTCCATAGTACCGATCAAAACCAGCCGCAGCAGCGTAAGAATCAAAACGCATAGAACCATTTGTGGTACCATGAAAAAACGCTGAACTATAACCAAATTCGCCTAGGATATTTGGCAATGAATTGTATTGATTCAAATTATAACTGGATAAAATAAAGGATTCTTTCATCCATGAGGGAATAGAAGCAATTATTGCAGGTACCGCATCCATTGAAGATTGACCATTAGAAACAGCATGTTCGAAATACATACTCTGCATTAAAACAGAATCAAAGTAAGGCGTGAAACTTTCTTTATTATTTGGCCCCACGTACATCGAGCCAAAACTTTCAAAAATAATTAAAACCACATTGTTTTTTGGAGATAAAAGCCTTAAATCATTTGTTACCTGAACAGGGTTGAATATTTGTTTCGCCCGTTGATTTGAAAAATATTTTTTTCGTTCTAATTCATTATAATTAATGGTTTTTAAAATTGTAAATGCCGAATTCAAGGCTGCAGGAGCGTTTTTCACATCGGTATACTTTGTGACCTCAAGGATATCGATAGGCTTTAGCTGAAATCCACCACGTCCAGTTATAATGGAAGCAAAAAGAACCATTAAAAATAAGGACCATGAATACCAGCGCTTCATTTTAATTTTTAAAAATTTGGATTTAAAAAAAAGATAGAAGATAAAAACTAGCGAAAGGATAAAAAGTAAAATAAGCCACCAGAACTCCGTCATGTAGTCAACAGCCAATCCCCCTGCTTCGTTTTCACTAAACAAAAACTTAAAGTAATTGAAGCTCACTCTTTTTCTCGTAAATGAAAAAAAGGCAACGTCCCAAGCATTTAAAAAGAAAATCAACACCGTGACTGGTAGATAGCATATGATGCGCGCTATTTTCCTATATCTCTCAACGAAATCAGGCAATGGCAAAGTACAGACAATAATAAATGGCAAATAAAAAAATGAGAGGGTAATTAAATCAAACCAAGAACCTACTAAAAAATCAGAAAAACCAAAATCTGGAAAGAATGAACTGTTCTTTGAAACAAAAACGAGCCTGTACAGAAACATGAATAGCCATACAATACTCAGATGAATACCTAAATTTGAATATTGATTTCGTGGCTTATTAAAAAGCATAAGACTAATAATCTAGTAGTGCGTCTACCGCAGCTTTGAATCGCTCTTGGGGTAGGAATATAGATTCTATTGTCGCAGCGAAAGGCACAGGAGAATTTAATGAACCAATGCGACGAACAGGAGCATCAAGAGACTCAAAACAATGTTCTGTAATCAGCGCCGTTAACTCAGCTCCTATTCCGCCCGTTATACAATCTTCGTGTAAAACGATCACACGACCAGTTTTTCGAACACTCGTATAAACAGTTTCTGTATCCAGAGGAATAAGTGACCTCAGATCAATTATATCTGCATGAATATCGCTTCTTTGTTCCATTTCCTCCTTCGCCCAATGAACGCCAAGTCCATAAGTCACAATCGTTAAATCATGGCCTGTTGTAACAAGACTGGCTTTGCCAATTTCGGAAGTGTAATAATCTTCTGAAACCTCGCCCTTCAAACTTCTATAAAGGTATTTATGTTCAAAAAATAAAACTGGATTCGGGTCTTCTATAGCCGCATTTAATAGCCCTTTTGCATCTTTGGGGTTTGAAGGGTATAGAATCTTTAATCCTGGTGTATGAAAAAACCATGCTTCATTACTTTGAGAATGAAACGGACCAGCAGCGGTTCCTGCACCAGTTGGCATTCTAATAACGACGTCGGCATTTTGGCCCCATCTCCAGTGAATCTTTGCGAGATTATTAATAATTTGATTAAATCCACAGGTTACGAAATCCGCAAACTGCATCTCAACCATTGCTTTCATGCCGCTTATTGATAAACCGAGTCCAGCTCCAACTATCGCTGATTCGCACAAGGGAGTGTTTCGAACACGTCCTTTACCATATTTATCAAGCAACCCCTCTGTTACTTTAAAAGCCCCACCATATTCTGCAATATCTTGACCCATAAGAACCAATTCAGGGAACTTATTCATGGATTGATCTAGACCTTCTTGGATCGCATCAATAAATCGAATTTCACGTTGAGTTCCAGATTCATTTACCACCTCTTGATCATGAGGGGCAAACACGTCTGCCTCCTCTGAAGCTATATCAGAAGTTATCAAAGGCTCACCCTGCGCTGTTTCAAATGAGGATTGAATAAGTACTTTTAACTCTTCTTTATATTCATTTTCAATCGCTTCAGTCAGAATCCCTTCTTCCTTTAAAAAGAGTTCATAATTCAAAATCGGGTCCTTTAAAGACCATTCATCTTGAATTCCTTCAGGATAATACTTGGTTCCTGAAGATTCTTCATGGCCTCGAATTCTAAACGTCATCGCTTCTAAAAGAATAGGTTTAGGATTTGTACGCATTTCATTCGCTATATTTCGTACCGTGCGGATGACATCCAAAATATTATTACCATCCATTTGAATGGCCTCCATACCATAACCAACACCTTTGTCAATGAACTGCTTGCATTTGAACTGTTCCTCAGAGGGTGTGGATAGCCCCCAACTATTGTTCTCAACGCAAAATATAACAGGTAAATTCCATACTGCTGCCACATTCAACGATTCATGAAAATCACCTTCCGACGCTCCTCCATCTCCGGTGAATACCAATGTAGAACACTTATTGTCTTTGAGCACGTTCGCAAGTGCTATACCATCTGCAATACCAAGTTGTGGACCTAGATGGGAAATCATTCCAATTATTTTATGCTCTTGGGTACCAAAATGAAAAGACCGATCACGGCCTTTTGTAAACCCATTTAACTTCCCTTGAAATTGAGAAAAAAGTCTATTTAATGGAACGTCCCTAGTCGTAAAAACACCAAGGTTTCTGTGCATGGGGAGGATGTATTCATCAGCATTCATAGCCAGTGTGGTTCCAACAGATATTGCTTCTTGTCCCCAACCCGAAAACCATTTGGTTATTTTACCTTGACGTAAAAGCACCAACATCTTTTCCTCGATCATACGAGGTTTCAAAAGGGATTTGTAGATAGATAGTAGCTCAACGTTTGAAAAACCCTGAGTGTCGTAAGAGGTGACTCTTTTCATTTTTAATGGCTATTAAATAATTCTAAATGCCGAGAGTTAGACCTTCATGCCTCCTACTACTCTTTCTTTACGTTTGTTCTTTTGTAAACGCTTACGCGAAACTAAAATGTAAGAAGATCGCGCAGACCCTCTCATCATATCTACTTTAAACTTTTTGTTTCCATACATAAGTTCTGGGCCACCTGACGCACTCCAATCTGCAACAAAATAGTAACGATCCCGGGGCTTATTAGATTTCGACTTGAAAGAAACAAACTTGTTTTCTCCTAATTCAAAACGAATTTTAACTTCCTGATTTGTACCAAAGCCTTCAAAAACACATTTTGAGTTGGCTGGTATAATTATCGATTCTTTTTCACTCGTAGAACTTGAAACAAGAGTTCCTTGATCATCAGTTGTAGTTTCGCTAGAAGAAGTACCTATTTGTTCGAGTATAATTGTTGAAGATGTAAAAAACTGAACCTTTCTCATCTTTTCTTCAGAATCCAAACCAAATTCGGTTTTGACTTCATTCGTAAATGGAACCTTCACTGCACATGAGGAAAGAACTAAAATAAATGCTGTAATACCTAATAATCTTTTCATAACCATATCTGACAAATTTAATTTTTTTTAAGTGAAGAAAACATCAAGCGAATATAGTAACTTTAAATATTTAATTCCTATGAAAGATATATTCTTTGGTGCTATTTTTCTTTTGACCTTTTTCTCCTGTTCCGAAGAGCAGCCTAATGATGCACTATCATACAATGATATAGGTGCAACTCCAAGCATAGTTTCAAAAACCGAGCCAGAAGATATTTTAATTCTAGATACCCTAGCTATTGATTTCAACTCTGATTTGTTTCAAAACATCAGCGGTCTTAAAATTGATTCGCTCCAACCTCTTTCAAAGAAAAGTATCCTTGATCGCGGACAACATTTAAACTCCAATAAAACATTAGTTTTTATTGAAGATTCCAGCTTTGAATATAAAGAATGGCTTTTTCAAGATAAGGTAGACTTACAAAATGCATTTTACAATTTAATAGACTGTTTTGGGAACAATTGTGAATCAATTGACCTGTACGACACTACTTTCGAGGCTAAGACTTACCATTTGGTATATGTATCTCACAAGACCATTCATTGGGTATCCTCTGCTCAAAATCAAAAACGAAGGAATTGGACACTCTATTTAAAAAAGCAACACCCTACAACAAAATTCAATTTTGTTTTTGAAATACGCATTGACGAACCCATCGAATGGTTTGAAGATGATGAAAATGGCCTTCAATCTAAAACTGAAACCAATGATTAAAATTTTAAATAGAGGCTTTATATCCGTGAAGCCAAAGACTTTATTTTACAAAGAGGCAGAAAAAGAACTTCAAGAAAAATTGATGCATATCGCTGAACCCGAGGCTACTATTTATCTCATAGAGGAAGATTTTTGGGACAATGAAAGTGTCCTAAAAAAAAATTACAAGAAAATTCTTGAATGTGAGAAAAGACAATTAAGCCCATCAAAAAAACTTGAACTGACAGAAATAAAGGTGGACTGCCTTAATGACTTTTTCACATTTAGCTTTGGGAATTTGGTTGTTGATAATGAACAAAATGGTATATCAATAACTAAAGACGATTTATTAGATTAGCATTGTAGTACTCAGGAAGATGTGAGACTTCCTCACCAATCCAAGACGGTTTTTCATATGTAGCTTCTTCAGTTTCAAGCTCCACCTCCGCGATTATTAAACCAGAAAGCCCATCTTCAAAAACATCAACCTCCCAAAGGGTATTTTTAAACCAAATTTCAAACCGCTTTTTTTTCAGCACTTTTAACTGAAAGATTTCAAGCATTGATATGGCTTGATTCACTGGGATTTCAAATTCAAATTCTGTTCGTGTCACCCCCTTAGTTTCCCCCTTTATCGTCAAGAAAGCCTTAGTATCCTTAATACGAATACGCACGGTTTTCTCTTTGCTATTGACAATATATGCTTGACTAATTGTAGCAAAAGAGGATTTGAGCACCTCGTCCCATTTGTCTTTTGCCACTAAAAACTTTCTTTCTATCTCAAGCATGAATACTATTTGTTTTTGTTTAAAATGATTCTTAAACGAAACTAATTATTTTTTGAGATTTATCAGTTCAAACAACGGACTTGTATTGATTGGTCAAAGAACTTGTTATTTTTGTATTATGCTTCGCTTTCGATCAAGAACCCCGAGATGGGTAATTGTCTTTTTAGATCTATTAATAAATGTGTTTGCGCTCTTCTTTGCGTACGTCATAAGATTTGACCTAGACTCTCAATCTGAACTCATTAAAGAAGAGTGGCTATTACTCAAAGATTATTTGTGGATTTTTATCATTGTTAAACTCATTGTATTCTATCTTTTTAAAATTCACAAGGGACTTGTGCGGTACACATCAACCCACGATTTAAATCGAATTTTCATTGCAGTATCGAGTTGCACACTGATTTTTGCAGGGATTGGTTTGATTCGCTATAATTTTATTGACGCTTTCTATTTAATTCCTACTTCGGTTTTAATTGTTGAGTTTTTAGCAAGTTTTGCTTTCACAGTCGGTAGCAGATTTATTATAAAATTAATTTATCTGGAATCCCAAAAGAACAAGGATGAAATCGAGAACGTAATCGTCTATGGTGCTGGCATATCAGGCTTGATAACAAAAAGAACCATTGAAAATGACACAAAAAGTTCGTTACAAATTATTGGCTTCATTGATGACAACCCCAAGCTATGGGGCACTCGAATGGAAGGAAAGAATATCTACAGCCCAAAAAATCTCATTGCGCTTCACAAGAAAAAAAATATTGATACCATCATTATTGCCATTCAAAACCCAAAGCCCGAGCGACGGAAAGCCCTTTTAGATGAATGTATTACTTTAAACATCAAGGTCCAAAAGGTTCCAGACCCGAAAAGCTGGATTAATGGCGAATTTACATCAAAGCAATTTGTAAAAGCAAAAATTGAAGACCTCTTAGGAAGAGAAGAAATAAAACTTAATATTGCGAAAATAGAAGCAAATCTTAAGGGCAAAAAGATTCTTATTACAGGAGCTGCAGGAAGTATTGGAAGTGGACTTGTAAAACAAATTGCGAATTTTGAACCCGCCTTATTAATTCTTTTCGATCAGGCTGAATCCAGTCTTTATGATCTTCAGTGGGAAATCAAAGATGAAACGCCAAATGTTAAATTTGAAATTGTAATCGGTGACGTCACACATAGGAAAAGAGTTGAAAATTTAATTCGAAGTTTTTCACCTGAAGTCGTTTTTCATGCTGCCGCATACAAACATGTACCATTGATGGAGCTTAACCCATCTGAAGCAGTGAAAACCAATATTTTAGGTTCTAAAATATTGATTGACATTTGTGACGAATTTAAAGTGAAAAAATTTGTTTTTATATCTACAGATAAAGCAGTAAATCCTACCAATGTAATGGGCGCAACCAAAAGAGTAGCAGAGATCTATGCCCAAGAAAAAAACTTAAACAGCGATACGCAATTTATCACGACGAGGTTTGGAAATGTACTGGGCTCGAATGGTTCTGTAATCCCCCTGTTTCAAAGGCAAATTGAGAATGGAGGGCCAATAACCATAACAGATAATAGAATCACAAGATTCTTCATGTCCATACCTGAGGCTTGTCAACTTGTTCTTGAGGCTAGCGTAATGGGTAACGGTGGCGAAATCTATGTCTTTGACATGGGGGACTCCGTAAAGATTATTGATTTGGCCAAAAAAATGATTTCGTTAAGTGGTATGACTATTGATAAAGACATACAAATTAAAGTTACAGGATTAAGACCAGGTGAAAAACTTTTCGAGGAGCTTCTTGCAAATGAAGAAAACACCGTTCCCACACACCACAAAAAAATCCTCATCGCCAAGACAGAAGTAAAAAAAATGAAGGAATCTAAAATAAATGCACTCATTGATTTAATCGATGCGCAGAAAAATGATGAACTTGTAGCCCTCATAAAATCAATAGTACCAGAATATTTAAGTCAAAATTCAAGCTTTGAAAAACTAGACAAACATGGTTGAACCTGTTAAACTTCAAATCCGTTTTTCAGACATCGATTCTATGGGACATGTTAATAACGCCGTTTATTTAAGTTACTTCGAATATACGCGTGTCCACTATTTCAATGCGCTGCTTTCAAAAGCATGGGATTGGGAAAGCAATGGAATTATTCTTGCACATACTGAAGTTAGTTTTCTGAGCCCTCTATTACTAAATGACAAGGCTAACGTTGAGATGCGGATTGGTCAAATAGGCACGAAAAGTTTTACACTGCATTACATCATTCGCGTAAAGAATAAAATCCTAACAAAAGGAACCTCTACGCTCGTTTGTTACAACTCGAAAAAACAAGAGTCCATTGTAATACCCTTACAAATGAAAGAGGCTCTCACCAAATTAGCACCTATTTAAAAATGAAGTTATTTGTGTTTTTTCTTTTTTTTGGCTTTCTATTATTTACGACACAATCTTGTTTTTCACAAAAACCCCCATGTTATAAAAAAAAGAAAATCTGCAATTTCCAATACCTTACCAATTGTTACGAAAAAGTTGCCTTTGACAGCGTGACACAACTTTATTTCTCACGTCAAAATTTTGGAGTTCCCTTTGATGGCTCTTGTGCTACGTGCCATAGAAATGGAGTAGTTGAACAGGAAATAACAATTGTAGAGGGAAGAAGAAATGGCACAGACACCTCGTACTACGCAAGTGGTTGTCCTTTTTCAAGCCAAAGCTTTTTACTCGGCAAACCTCATGGAATCAGTAAAACTTATTTTGACAGTACAAATCGTGTAAAAAGTATTATCGAACATTACATGGGAAGCGTTAATGGTGCTTTCATTACATTTGATTTCAATGGTGACACGCTGAAACTTCAAGAGTATGAAGCAAATCTTCCCAATGGGGTCAAAAAGGAATACTATACAGCATCTGTGTTAAAAAAAATAACACATTATAAGATGGGACTATTACACGGCTGTCAAACCAAATACAGTGAAAACGGAAATAAACAATTGGCCATTTCTTATTTTGAAGGTAAGAAGGACAATGTTTGGACCTATTATTTCGATAATCAAGAGATTGCCCGAATAGAAGGATGGGATAAAGGTATTAAGGAAGGTTCATTCATTACTTATAACGCAACTGGAACTATAATTAATGAGAGGTATTATAAAAAAGGGAAGCCAATTGGTATACACAAAGAATTTTACTTAGATGGTAGAGAAAAACACACCATGTTTTATTCTAAGAAAGGAGTAATTGAAGAAGAATATGCCTTTGACGACTATGGCGTAAAACAAATCATAAAGCAACGTGAGACCAAAGCGATGAGAAAGAAAAAAAGAAAAGGTAAGGAAGAAGACAACAGCCTAATGAACTAAACGAGTCCAGTAAGCATTCCTATTCCGATCGTAAAAAGAAAAAAAGCGACTACCCATCTTATATTTTTTACTTTTCGCTTCACAAATATTCGTTTCCCAAGATATGAGCCTATGAAGGCAAAAAAACAAGCCAATATAATATTCAGTTTGTTATCAATTATACTATTTGTTTCTGCACTTAAATAGATCGGTATTCTAACGGCATCAATTAAAAGAGACATACAAACAGAAGTAGCAATAAAAACCTCTGCTTTAAGCCCTGACTTTGACAAAAAGGCCGCTCTGAGTGCACCCTGATGACCAGAAAGCCCTCCAAAAAAACCGCTAAGAAAACCACCCACAGGAAAATGAATCTTCCCGAAAGATATTTTTTTTAGTAAGGGTAGAAAATCTAAGATGGCAAATAATATCATAAGTAGACCAACAATGAAAGCGAGCAGCGTGACTGGCATAGCACCTAAAAAAATGCACGTATTATAAATAACCATTTCTTCACCCATTAATTTCTGAAAAGAAGCACCGATAAGTGCACCAAAAACGGCAGTAATTCCAAAAGAAAGCAAAACCCTCTTGTCGATAAAGTGACGAATTAAAACAAACTTGATTGCATTATTAGAAATGTGAACCAAGGCTGTGGATAGGACAGCAAGTTGAATTGGCATAATCAAACTAAAAACAGGCAATAAGAGCGTACCTAGTCCGAAACCAGAAAAAAAAGTGAGCAAGGCAGCAGAAAAAGATACGGTACAGACCATAATCCAGATTAATATTTCTTCCATAAACCGTATTTTTAACGAAAATAATTAGAATGATCGATTTACGGAGTGATACGGTTACTAAACCAAGTGAGAACATGCTTCATGCAATGTCCAATGCTCAAGTCGGCGATGACGTATTTGGCGAGGACCCAACAGTTAATGAATTACAGGAATATGCGGCAGAATTGTTTGGTAAAGAGGCTGCAATCTTTTGCGCTTCAGGAACACAAACCAATCAAATCGCAATCAATTTACATGTGCAACCTGGTGCAGAAGTAATTTGTCATTATGAAAGTCATGTATTCAAATATGAAGGCGGTGGAATTGCAAAGAACTCCGGGGCATCAACGAGAACTGTCGGAGGAAATAGAGGTCGCATCGACGTTAGTGAAATCGAACCTTGGATCAACCCAGCGAATGATGTGCACTACCCGCTTACCCAACTTGTATCTATTGAGGACACTTCAAATCGAGGCGGTGGTGCCATCTATGACTTTGAACAAATTAAGCGGATTAAGAAATTCTGTTTAGAGAAAAAGCTTCCCTTGCATTTAGATGGAGCTCGCGTTTTTAATGCACTTGTTGAGAATAACGTTGAGATCAAAGAATATGGAAGTCAATTTGATTCTATTTCTATTTGCCTATCTAAAGGTCTCGGTGCTCCCGTTGGAAGTTTATTGCTTGGAGATTCAGCATTCATAAATCGTGCAAGAAGAGTTAGAAAAGTCTTCGGCGGAGGAATGCGCCAAGCTGGTTTTATAGCAGCAGGCGGGCTATATGCCTTAAAAAACAATATTGAACGCTTAAAGGATGACCATCGACGGGCTAAAGCAATTGAAAAAAAGCTCCTTAAAATGCCGTGGGTTGATGACGTCCTTTCTGTTGAGACGAATATTGTAGTTTGCATTTTAAAAGACGCCAGTCGTGTTACCGAATTTGTAACAAAATTTCATTCAAAAGGAATTCAAATTATGCCGTTTGGCAAAGGAATGTTGAGAATGGTTACCCACCTAGACATTTCTGAGAAAGACATAATAGAGGTTGGCACATTTATTGAAACCCTAGAGTAAATTGTAATGCTTATCTTTAATTTGAAATTAAGCTACACATGTCTTTAATGCATTTACGTGAAGCCATATAAATTTATTATTTCATTCTCCCTTCTCATTTCAAGCCTGAATGGTCTTGCCCAAGAATGTACTGTCATTGAAAAAAAGACCCTCAAACAATTACAGAAAGCAAAAATAGAACGTGATTTAGAGAAAAGATTAACGCTCTTGAACAAGGCCTTGTCAAAAAATAAAAATTCGGCTGCGATTGATTTTGAAATTGCAGAGACCTACTTAAACAAAGGAAACAATAGTTTGAGAACCCAAAATAGCCCGACAGAAGGAGAACAACTTCTGAAGAAAGCCGCTTACTATTACCAAACCTCAATACAAAAATGTGACCGCTATCACCCTAAAAGTTATTACAACCTAGGTAATATCTTCTTTTCAATGGGTAAAGAGAAAGAAGCGCTTTTCTGTTACAAGTCCTTTGTCAATTTCGAAGTAAAATATCCTGAACGCCTCAAAGGAGATTACGACAATCAGAAGGATAATGCACTAAGACTTATTGACGGTTTGGAATTTGAAGATAAGATGAGAGCGAACCCCGTTCCATTCAAGCCAGGAATTGTGAATAAAGTCAGTACAACTCTTGATGAGTACTTTCCTATGATTTCACCTGATAACGACTTGCTCTTTTACTCTAGAAAGGTAGACCGAACCAGACTTGGAGATATTGCGAGTAATGTAGTAGAAGAGTTCACCATTTCAGCAAAACAAGGCGAAAACAATAACTTTAGCTCTGGACAGCCACTTGAGGCACCTTTCAATGATGGTACATTTCAAAATTATGGTTCAGCCACGCTATCAGTTGACAACAGAGAAATGATTATATGTGCCTGTAAAAAAGAACGCGTGTACAGACAAAACTATTTGAATTGTGACCTTTATGTAAGTAAATTCAAACGTACAGGCGCAGGCGGTAATGATTTCCAATGGTCTCCACTTAAAAATTTAGGTCCAAACATAAATACAAAAGATGGCTGGGAGGCCCAGCCTTCACTATCCTCAGATGGTAAAACACTATTCTTCACATCGATCAGAAAAGGTTCTAGAGATAACGATATTTATATTTCTCAAAAACAAAAAGATGGTTCTTGGGGCATGGCAAAACCATTTGAGGAGATAAATACAGCAGGCAAGGACAAAAGTCCTTTCTTTCACCAAGATGGTGAGACACTATACTTCGTCTCCTCAACGAGTGATTCCCGCAGAGGAATGGGTGGTTTAGATATTTTTTACATTCGAAGAGAAGGAGATTCGTGGAGCAAACCGCAAAATATTGGATACCCCATTAATTCCGCTGAGGACGAACTTGGGATATTTGTATCTACCAGTGGCAGAATTGCTTACTTCTCCTCTTTTAAAGACGGCAATTGGAACATATACGCCTTTAACCTCTACAAAGAAGCTAGACCCGAGGAAGTCGTAATTATTAAAGGGAATCTTTCCTCTAGTGAAGGGGAAATGGTAAAAGATGCCAAAATCACCATACACTATGACGATACAGACGAAATACAAGAAGTGAATGTCAATAAAGACGATGGGACTTATGCTGCTGTAGTGAAAGTAAAAGACTCTAAACATATTTCAATTGTCGCAGAAAAAGAAAATGCCACTTTCGCCATTACGAAAATGGACCTCTCCCCGCTTCAAACAGAAAACGATCTAATTGATAAGCCTAATATTCATGTTGATACAAACAACAATATTTTTGAAAATCAAAAGAATGAGGATGACACATTAATTAGCAATGATAGGGCGGATAGCACTGATAACAACAACGTGATATCGAAGGATAGCATTCCTGAAAACAAAATTGAGGAACAAAAAATTCCATTTTCATCACAAACAGAGAAGGAACTTGAAGCCGCAATTTCCAAGAACGATTCCAAAACGATAAAGATCGAAACAATTATTATTGATTCTGTCGAAAGCGGCAATACCTTCGAATTAAATAATCTTTTATTTGACACCGATTCCTATGAGCTCCTTAACGATGCGCGAGAAATACTTGACCTATTCGCTATC
>JAQXCN010000049.1 GCA_029251865.1 Crocinitomicaceae bacterium
ATACCTCAAGGATTTGACAAAAAAAAAATAAAATTACTCAACCGCAAATGTATTATTGGCGCCTATATACGCCTGAATGAGATGAACGTATACGCTGATCATTCATTCTATATTCCTCAAAAGCTAGATTGGTTAATAGCGCCTCATAGTGATGTTAAGTGGCTCTCTTTTAAGGACTGCATAAGCGTTGTGCAAGATCAGCATCTGTTGAAGCGCTCGGTAATGATTTGGATCAAATCAAAAACCTCCTTGAAAAAGTGTTTTGTTGTATTTTGGAATTAACAAGTTTTCAGCACATTAAAACGCATAACCAAAACCTACTTTATTGATGCCATTTGTGAAATTCTTTGAGGCTGCTCCAACATTTACACCATATTCATAATACAAAAAGAGGTTATTAAAATATAATTCAAATAATATCCCTCCCCGAAACCTTGGAAGATTAAAATCAGACACCTCTCTCAAAGTGTGTTTCTCATCATCGATTTCGTATATTGTTTTTTGAATTCCTTTCTTAAAATTAATTCCAGGAACTACGCCCATTCCTAATTTAAATTTATTTAAAAACCGAATATTACGTTTGAATACATAAAACATAATAGGGAAATTTATAGAACGAATTTTCACTCTATTAAAATTCGTATTTGAATATACATTAGGCTCAAAGGTAATGCCAGCAGCACTTATATTCGCGTATTGATTTATCATATTAAAAGAAAACTCAGAATACTGAATTCCGATAGCCGCATCAATTAATTCCGGCTTTTTATTGAATCTGAATAAAAGTTTAATGTCATATTGAAGTCCACTTAAAAAGTTATCATAAATAGAGGTGTTTTTTCTAAGATAGTTCGATCCCACAGCGAATTGAACATTCCATAGCTTTGACGTATCTTGTAAGTGAAAATCCTTTATATACATTGATTTCACCAAAACAGTCAAAAAATCATCCTCACCGGCGGGTTGAGCAATGATCAAATGTATAGGAAACATGAAATATAAAAATAAGATTCGAAGAGGCATTTTTTATGTGTGAATATAGTAAATACAATACTTTAACCAAAATCAATCTCTAAGTAATTCAACTGAAATACACTTTGATATATAAAACAAAACAAACCCTAGCCTTGTTTCTATATCGAACTAAAATGCTAAATTTCAAAACTAAATTTAAAAATGAAGCCTACGACTGATGCGCAGACCCTTATTGATTTAGAATTTGATAAAATTCTAGAATGGTGCGCGGGTTTTGCACTTTCGGATAGAACGAAGCAAAAAATACTAAATACCTCTCCCCTTTCTGATTTCGATCAATTACAAGAATCGTTATCGCAACTTCAGGATTTAAAGCGAATAAAAGATGCCGAAAGAGGATTCCCAAGTCTTGAATTCGAAGAACTAGATCAAGAACTGAGACTTTTAAAAATCAAAAATGCTGTTGTCCCTCTAAGTGGCATATTAAAAATCCACCAAGCTTCATTTCTAGTGAACAGCATCATCGAATTCTTCGAGGAGCATGCGGAACAAACCTACGTCGATCTTGAAAAGGTATTAGCCAATACCTATAAAACGATGGATATTATTGTTCCGATTGAAAAGGTTATCGACCCAGCAGGTCAAATTAAAGATTCTGCCTCAACTGAATTAAAATCGATCAGAGATTCTATTCGATCAACCCAAAGACAAATAAAAAGAAATTTTGATAAGGAACTTAGAAAGCTTTCAAAGACAAATCTTCTCTCTGACACAAAAGAAACTGTCATTAACAACCGGCGCGTATTTTCTATCAAATCCTCTTACAAAAAGCAATTCCCTGGCCTCGTTTTAGGCAGCAGTAAGACCGGTAATGTAGCACATATTGAACCTGAAGTCAACATGGCACTTAACGTAGAACTTGACCACTTGTTTATTGACGAGGAAAAAGAAATCTATAAGATTCTGAGAGACTTAACAAAAGAAATGGCTGCTCATGACTGGTTGATTCGAGCCTATAATAAAGTGCTTCATGATTTAGACCTTATCCATGCCAAACACCGTCTTTCTATTGCTATGAAAGCTGTAAAGCCAAATCTAATTAAGGAGAGGGTCATTGATGTTAAGGGTGCCCTCCACCCTCTTCTAAATGCTAAAAACAACAAAGAAAACAAGCCTACCTATGGTCAAGATGTTTGTTTAAATCAGCAACAACGTATTCTTGTAATTTCTGGTCCTAATGCAGGTGGAAAAAGTATAACACTAAAAACCCTTGGGTTATTTCAAGTCATGGTTCAATCTGGTCTTTTTATTCCTGCAAAAGAAGACAATCGATTTGGTTTATTCCGACAGATCTACTCTGAAATAGGAGATAATCAATCTATTGAAAATGAACTAAGCACCTACTCCTACCGCCTAAAAAGAATGAAGAAATTCTTGGCGTTAGCTGATCCAGATACCTTGTTGCTTTTAGATGAGTTTGGTACAGGCTCAGACCCTGAGCTAGGGGGCGCACTAGCAGAATCCTTCTTTGAATCCCTTTACAGAAAAAAAATATTCGGCATCTTAACAACCCATTACAGCAATATCAAATCTAGAGCGGTACAATTGCCAGAAGCGGTAAATGGGTGTATGCTTTTTAATGCGAAAAACCTTTCCCCAAAATTTGAATTCAAAATAGGTCAACCAGGCAGTTCTTTTACTTTTGAAGTTGCAGAAATAAATGGCGTCCCAAAAGAACTCTTAAACAAAGCAAAAAAGAAATTAGACCAAGAGAAATTAAAGCTTAATGATTTATTATCTGATCTACAAAAAAAGACAAATAAACTAGATCAGGAAATAAGAATCAACCATGAGCAATCTACAAGTTACAGTGAAAAATCAACGCATATAGATCAATCGAAAGAAAAGCTACGTTTAAAGTTTGAAAAAGTGAATCAAACCATTCAAACTCAAGAAAAACAGCTTGCTGCAGGAAAAAAAATGCTAGAATTCATTGAAGCCTATAAAAATACCAAAGGAAAGAAAACAAACGATGAATTAACACTTCAAGTAATGCAATTCTTGAAGGCACAAAAAACCAAAAATGACGTCAAAAAGAAAACAAGCAAACCTTCACGTCAACTAAGTAAGAAGCAAATTGCCAACTATCAACAAGAACGAATTGCAATAGGCTCGAAAGTGAAAATTATAGCAACCCGACAAATCGCAATTGTGGAAGCCATGAAAGGAAAAAACACTACACTCAGTATTGGGAATACTAGAATAAAAGTTGCACTCGATAAACTTATATGGGTATCTTAACGTAATCCCTGTATTTAAACCAATACTTTTTGTATCAAGAATGTATCAATCTAGTTAACATAGTTTCATTAATTTTATTATGCCACATGCAACTTAGTTGCCCTACGATTGTATTACTTTAAGCGAGAGTTTAAAAATTACTTTTTTCTATTTTATTTGATAGAGTGAAAAGTTAAAAACATTTTATGGGAGAGGGTAAGAATATCGTTAAAACTGATCTAATCGAAAATTATTCATTTAGTGAAGTTGAAGCAGACTTTTTTTTAAGTTACCATAAGGAAAGGCACGTTAAGAAGCGTCAAATCATAAGTCATCCCGAATTTATTGCGGAAAATAGATTTTTTCTTGTCCAAGGCACCTTTAAATCATATGTCATAGATGATTCTGGTAATGTTAAAGTTATCAGTCTTGCCATAGACGGTTGGGACGTCACGGACAATTCTAGCTATTTTCAAAAATTACCGGGCACAATGTTCATTGAAGCATTAGAAGACAGTACGGTTCTCCAAGTAAGTAACGAAAGCGAAAATTTTCTAAAAAAACACAGCCATTTGTACGAAAAGGTATTTAGAATGATAGCGGAACGGAATTGTGTTTTTATGGAATGCAGAATCATAAGTTGTCTTACAAAAACAGCAGAAGAACGGTATTTCGACTTCGCAAAAAATTACCCAGAACACCTGCGACGTATTCCTCAGAATGTGATTGCATCTTATCTTGGTATGACCTCACAATATTTATCTAGAATTAAGAATAAACAACTTAAAAAATTGAACTAGTTTCAGTTCTTTTCTTGTTTTAGTTGTTTTTTATTTAGTTGAATCATCACGAAATTTGTTAAAGTGTTTTAAGGTGTGAATCTGCCTGATTTATAGGCGAAGGCGAGATCGGCGCATTTAAAGCATTTTATTCACAATAAATCTCACTTAATGTTACTTCTATTTCATTTGATAGAGTAAAAAGTTTAAAATGTTTTATGGGAGAGGGGAAGAAGATCGTTAAAAATGATCTAATCGAAAATTATTCATTTAGTGAAGTTGAAGCAGACTTTTTTTTAAGTTACCATAAGGAAAGGTACGTTAAGAAGCGTCAAATCATAAGTCATCCCGAATTTATTGCGGAAAATAGGTTTTTTCTTGTCCAAGGAACCTTTAAATCATATGTCATAGATGATTCTGGCAATGTTAAAGTTATCAGTATTGCTATAGACGGTTGGGACGTCACGGACAATTCTAGCTATTTTCAAAAATTACCGGGCACAATGTTCATTGAAGCATTAGAAGACAGTATCGTTCTCCAAGTAAGTAACGAAAGCGAAAGATTTCTAAAAAAACACAGCCATTTGTACGAAAAGG
>JAQXCN010000060.1 GCA_029251865.1 Crocinitomicaceae bacterium
CTAAATAATCATTTAAAGCGAATAAAACTTTAGCTGTATATGTCGGTTCTATCTGAAATTGTTTCAGCGCATTAAATCGAGAAGTAAATTCATCAAGGAGATCATTTGATTTTGCATAACCTCCAAAATGATATTGATCAAGAACCTCTACCCTATTCGCATCAAAAAAGACACCAACTTTTTGAGCTAGTTTTTGCATTTCATGTAAAGAATTATATCCCTTAAGAACCGGAACTACAAGCAATTTTGAACGTTTAGACATCGCACTGTAAATCCCTAGACTAGTGGTACAGGTTCCTTGTGCGACAATGATTAAATCAAAGTCATTTTCGGTCTCCGAAATAATATCTTTACAACCCAGAACACCCTGGCTATTAGCTCCACCTTCAGGTATATAATAATCGTCCTTTTTATTAATAATTCCATCCTGATGTTTAACAGACTTGTAATAACTTCTGGACACAAATTCTAAACGCATTCCCAATTCAGTGCAACGCTCAAGCATCTTATTTGAATGCTTATTCAGTTCATCTCCTCTCACAATTCCGAGAGTGGCAATACCCTCGATATCTCCGAATGCAGCCAAAGCCAATAAATGATTAGAATATGCGCCACCAAAAGAAATGATTCTTTTACAATTAAATTTCCTAGCGGTTTCAAAATTGTACTTTAGCTTCCGAAGTTTATTGCCAGAAATTTCTTCATGAATTAAATCATCTCTTTTCACGAACAAATTTATATTACGGTTGTTATTTTTAAATAAAGAAAAGGAATCAACTTTGGATTTTGAAAGAAATTTAGAATAAATCGACATATTTAACTTTTATGAAAGAAGATTTTTCAATGTTTTCAAAACGTAAAGATATGGATGCTAAGGATTATTACCTAAGTGAAGATGGCTTTATCGTGTTTACTGAGGCATATCATCTCAAAAGAGGTTATTGCTGCAAAAGCGCTTGTAAGCATTGCCCTTATGACTTCAAAAAATTTGAAAAAGTTCGCAGAAAAGACTAAATCGTAATCCCTTTTTCTGGAAATCTACCTGAAAACTGACTCAAAATCTTTTTTATTCTAATAATATCTTCTTCCACGTTTCCTGAAGGGTGAATCACACTGTGAAATCCACCTTTTTTGTTTTTATAGTCGACGTATGCAATACAAATAGGCACTTTTGCAGCAAGTGCGATATAGTAAAAACCTTTCTTCCAATTAGGACTATATGCACGTGTTCCCTCCGGAGTAAAAACAAGGAATAGTTCTTTGGATTCTTTAAATAGATCCGCGGCTATTTCTGTTAAATTGTTCTTTTTGGACCGGTCCACAGGTATGCCTCCCATTCTTCTCAAAAGAATACCAAAAGGAAAGAAAAAAGCTGCCTTTTTAATGAGGTACTTTGCGCTTACACCGTAGGAAATAAAGGCCAATTTACCTAAAACAAAGTCCCAATTAGAGGTGTGTGGCCCCATAACCACTACACATTTCTCTAAGCCTTCTGGGGATGTTTTGTCTATTTCCCAACCAATTATCCTAAAAATGAAGCGTGCTAATATTTTCATAACTAATTTCTATATTCAATAAGCACAAAAAAAGGCTGATGAATCAGCCTTTCTAAATACTTAAGAAAGAGATTCATTAAGCTCCCTTAACCGTTTCTATTATTCTTGCAGCAATCTTATAAGGATCTCCATTTGAAGCTGGCCGTCTATCTTCTAGCCAACCTTTCCACCCATTTTCAACAACCATTATTGGTATACGGATGGATGCACCTCTATCAGAAACACCATAACTAAAATCGTGTATAGAGGCTGTTTCATGAAGTCCTGTTAATCGCTGTTCATTGTATGCACCGTAAACTTTAATATGCTCTTTTGTAACCGGTCTAAAAGCTTCACATATTTGTTCATAGACTTCTTTTGAACCACATGTTCGTAACGTCGTGTTTGAGAAGTTCGCATGCATTCCTGAGCCATTCCAATCCCCTTTAACAGGTTTTGGGTGGTATTCAATATAGTATCCAAATTTTTCAGTCAAACGGTCTAATAAGTAACGTGCAATCCATATTTCATCACCTGCCTTCTTTGCTCCTTTAGCAAAGAGTTGAAATTCCCACTGTCCACTAGCAACCTCCTGATTAATTCCTTCAAAGGTTAAACCAGCATCTAAACACATGTCAGCATGTTCTTCAACGAAATCTCTTCCATGCGTATTTCTTCCACCAACTGAACAGTAATAAAGACCCTGCGGGCCAGGATAACCTCCCAGTGGAAAGCCAAGAGGTAGTTGCGTATTTCGGTCCATAATGAAATATTCTTGTTCAAAACCAAACCAAAAGTCATTATCGTCATCGTCAATAGTCGCTCGCCCATTAGAATCATGACTAGAACCATCAGAATTTAAAACTTCAGTCATTACCAAAAAACCATTCTTACGGTCAGGATCAGGATAAATGGCAACAGGTTTTAATAAACAGTCAGATGCTCCACCCACAGCTTGTTTAGTGGAACTTCCATCAAAAGACCACATTGGACAATCTTCAAGCTTTCCACTAAAGTTTTCTAAAACCTTAGTTTTACTTCGCATGTTTTGGGTCGGGACATATCCATCAAGCCAGATATACTCTAATTTACTCTTACTCATATTCGTAACGATTTATAATTTATTTAACTCGCAATTAAGCCTCTAAAACTGACCCAAACATTTTTGGTCTCTTTCTAAGAAACATTTACAAATATAAAAGTTATACTTGCCATGAAATCCCTAAAAACACCCCTTTTTTCAACAAAAGTACTTACTTTTTCACATTCGTAACATTTTACTTACTTGACATTCCAAAAAAATAAAAATTGACGATTAAAGAACTTAAAGGAAAAATGAAAAAAAAACTGCCCGGTAGAGCGGCACACCGCGCATTTTCTCCCTTAAGAAACTATCAAATGGATACAACAAACTTTAAGAAGGCAGCAGTTGCATTGCACCTTTTGATTCGAGAAAAAGAAATGCGTTTACTTCTTATTAAAAGAACTGCTTATAATGGTGTGCACAGCAGACAAATTGCCTTCCCCGGGGGGAAATATGATCCGGGTGACTTAGATTTAGAATATACAGCAAGAAGAGAAAGTTTAGAGGAAGTTGGTATGCCAATGAATCAAGGAGAATTTATAGGGGAATTAAGTCAGGTACTCATTCCCGTTTCATCATTTAGCGTTACACCATTTGTTTTTGTTCACAAGGAATATCCCCAATTCGTAAAAGAAGATCGAGAAGTTCAAGAGGTATTAGATTGCAATCTCAATGAATTAGATACGTTTAAATTCAAAACATTCCAGAATGTAAGGGCTCGAAAGGGAACGATAATTAATGGGGTTCCGGGCATCGACTATGAAGGTCACTTTATTTGGGGAGCCACGGCCTTAATTCTTCATGAATTCAATACAATTTTGAAAATGATATCAATCAAAAAGAGGAACAAACCTTAACTTGTTCCTCTTTCTGCTAAACCATGCTAAACTATAAAACTCAAAGTTACAAGAACTGCAACTTTGCCGCAAAGATAACACTTGTTTTTAATTCCTTTACACTTTTTTTAAAAACTTATTTATTTTTTATTGCTTTAACCATCTCTCTCTTTCCTGGAGGACCAGGCATGCTAAAAACTTTAAAGCCAACTTTTTTTAAATCTCTTTTAAATTGACCTTGAGCACAATATGTCACGAGAAAACCATTGCTTTGAAGACAATCATACATTTTTTTCATAATTGAATCTGACCACATTTCCTGTTGAACCCGAGGGCCAAAAGCGTCAAAATAAATAAGATTAAACTTTTTTTCAAATTCACATTTTTCGATTTTCTGTTCAAGTTTTGTTAAAGTAAAAGTTTTGGAGATTTTTTGTTCTTTACCCCATCGATCGTGAATTATTCTTTCATAATAGGCCTCTGCATTATCATTTTCAATTAAGGATGGATAATTCAATTCACCAAGTAAATCAGTAGCGACGGGATATGCTTCAACACCAATATAGTTTATCTCACGCCGCGATTTATCTGACGCGCAAGCTGTAAGTAATGCATTTAAACCCGTTCCAAATCCCACCTCTAATATTCTAACGCTTTGAGAATTAATAGCCTCAATTCCGTTCTTTATAAATACATGATTCGCCTCTTGAAGCGCTCCATGGTACGAATGGTAATGTTCATCTAAATCAGGAACATATAATGTTAGAGAACTATCACCTGTTTTTTTTAATTCTAACGCCATGTTTATTTCTTTCTTACCACTGTTAATCCATCTCGTATAGGTAGTAGAATAACTTCGACCGAATTATCACGCAATAGTGCTTTGTTAAACCTCCGCAATGCAATAGTATCTTTATCTGAGGCAGAGGCATCTATAACCTTACCGGACCATAAAACATTATCAGCAAGAATATAACCACCTGATTTGACTTTAGGTAAAATGAGTTCATAATACTCTAAATAATTCTCTTTATCAGCATCAATAAAAACCATATCCCAAGATTCGTTGATTTGGGGAATGAGTTTTATTGCATCTCCGCTCCGCATTTCTAATTTAGCGCCAAAGCTCGATTCAGAAAAATAACCATTTACCCGATCAATCAGCTCAACATTTTTATCTATTGTAATCAATTTCCCATTCACAGATAATCCTTCGGCCAAACAAAGAGCAGAATACCCTGTATATGTTCCAATTTCAAGAATGGTATCGGGTTGAATCATTTTAGCGAACATACTTAAAAGTCGACCTTGAAGGTGACCACTTAACATTCTAGGCTGCAGAACCTCTAGAAAGGTATCACGGGTTATTTTCTTGAGAAGTAAATTTTCAGGACTGGTATGCGCTTCAGCATACTCCTCAATTTCCTTTTGAATAAAATTCATAGTATTCTTTTCATCAAAGATAATCCTTTGGCCTAAGCTTTCAGATGAACATCTAAAACAAAGAATGGAAATCAATAACTACGATACTAATAAGCGTGAAGGATTGAAAGATAAATTCTAACTTTACACACGATAATTTGAATTATGACAGTAGCAGAAATACGTAACACATTTATTGATTTTTTTAAAAGCAAAGGACATGAAATTGTCCCTTCTGCCCCTATGGTAGTCAAGAATGATCCAACGCTTATGTTTATTAATGCGGGAATGAATCAGTTCAAAGATTACTTTTTAGGTAACACTGTTCCAAAAAACCGCAAGGTGGTTAACAGTCAAAAGTGCTTAAGGGTATCCGGAAAGCATAATGACCTTGACGAGGTTGGTGTGGACACCTATCATCATACCATGTTTGAAATGCTGGGAAACTGGTCGTTCGGAGACTACTTTAAAGAAGACGCCATTTCCATGGCGTGGGAGCTACTTACGAAAGTTTACAAATTGCCAGAGGACAGACTCTATGTAACCGTATTTGAGGGAGATACATCCGACAAATTGGCTATTGATCAGGAATCAATAGAAATTTGGAAAAAATACATTAATGAAAATAGAATAATCCCAGCTTCTAAAAAAGATAATTTTTGGGAAATGGGAGATATTGGTCCATGTGGACCATGTACAGAAATTCATATTGACCTCAGAAGTGATATTGAAAGGGAGAAAACGGATGGGAAATCATTGGTTAATGAGGACCACCCCCAAGTTATAGAAATATGGAACGTCGTTTTTATTCAGTTTGATAGAAAAGCTAACAAATCACTCACAAACCTTCCTGAGACACATGTTGACACTGGGATGGGATTGGAAAGACTTGCAATGGCCTTACAGGGTAAACAATCCAATTATGATATTGATTTGTTCCAGGCAATAATAGGAAAGTTAGAAAAAATCTCATCCATTAAATACGGTAAAAATGAAGAGACAGATATTGCGCTAAGAGTTATTGCAGATCACCTCAGGGCTATTTCATTTTCCATTTCAGACGGTCAACTGCCCTCAAATACGGGTGCTGGATATGTGATTCGAAGAATTTTGAGACGTGCAATTCGATACGCATACCAAACCTTAGATTTAAAAGAACCATTTATGGGTGCATTAATCCCAATTCTAATTGAACAAATGGGCACTACTTATCCAGAATTAAAAACTCAAGAGCATGTAATTATAAAAGTAATCACCGAAGAAGAGTCGAGCTTTTACAGAACCTTAGCACAAGGTATTAAACGTATCAATCAGCTCATCTCTAAATGTAAAACGGAGAATAAAAGGCTCCTCGATGGAAAGTCCGTATTTGAACTTTACGATACATATGGATTCCCACTTGATTTGACATCCTTAATTGCAAGAGAGCAGAATCTTTCTATTGATGAAAAAAGTTTTAGGACAAATTTAGAAGAACAAAAAAACAGATCTAGAAAAGCAACAAGTATAGCCGTTCAAGACTGGATTACCATAACAGATGAATTATCGAATGGCTTTAATGGTTATGATGTACTTGATGCTGATGTTGTAATTTCGAAATACCGCGAGGTGAAGCAAAAGGGGAAGGTATTCTATCAACTTGTCCTTAATACCACTCCTTTTTATCCTGAAGGTGGCGGACAAGTTGGAGACCAAGGTGTATTGCTTAAAGATGAAGACAAAATCATAATTTTTGATACTAAAAAAGAGAACAATCTAGTTGTTCACTTCACCAAAGAACTACCAAAGGAACTGAATGGTATCTTCCATGCAAGCGTAAATCAATCTAAAAGATTTAATGCTGCAAAAAACCACTCAGCAACCCATCTCTTACATCATGCACTGAAGAGTGTTTTAGGTGATCATGTTGAACAAAAAGGTTCTTTAGTACAACCTAATGCGTTACGATTTGACTTTTCGCACTTCAGCAAAGTAAGTGATAAAGAATTGGCACAAATAGAAACATTAGTTCTTAAAGAAATTGAAGATAATTACAAACTTGAAGAGTATAGAAACATACCTATACAGGAGGCAAAATCAATGGGTGCAACTGCCCTCTTCGGAGAAAAATATGGTGAGGAGGTTAGGGTAATTAAATTTAATGATTCCTTAGAGCTTTGTGGAGGGACACACATTTCCTCAACCAACGAAATTGGAATGTTTACAATCATATCAGAATCTGCTGTCGCCTCTGGAATTCGAAGAATAGAGGCTATTTGTGGCGATGCAGCAGACCGCTATTTTCGAGACCGTAGTCTAAAATATGAGGCAGCCTCTACCCTACTTAAAAAGCCAAAAAATTTAGAACAATCTATTCAAGATTTAGTAGACAAAAACCAAATACTTAATAAAAAAATAGAGTCCTTTCAGAAGGATCTATCCAAGAGAATTAAGGCTGATTTAAAAAATAAAATCACCGCAATCCATGGGGTTAATTTCTTAGGAGCTAGTGTTGAGCTTACGTCTTCAAGTGTAAAAGACATCCTTTTTCAACTGAAGTCCGAGCAGTCTAATTTTGTAGGAATAATAGGCAACATAGAAGACTCCAAATGTGGAATGCATGTTATTATTTCCGAAAATCTTGTGACTGAAAAAGATTGGAATGCCTCTGCATGGATTAAAGAAATAAGTAATATTATTCAAGGTGGTGGTGGTGGTCAGGCATTCTATGCTTCCGCAGGAGGGAAAAATTCAAATGGTATCCCACAAGCCATCAATGAATTGAAAAAGAAGCTTTAGTTTCTTAAATTTTTAATGACATGCCTCACTCCATTACGAAGATAGTTCCGGAGCTCAGGCTCAAGATTGAATAATAAGATAGCACCGAAGTAAATAAGTATCGTTAAAGAAGTTGTTATTGCAGCATTCAACCAAGTAATCTCAAACAATTCAGGTGTGATTTTAATCAAATAAAAACATATTACACCTACACCAATTACAAGAACTTGTTGGAATTTAAAAGGATGTAAATTGTAGGTGAAGAACACAAAAATGATTCTACCTAAATTATATACTATAAGGGCAATGGCTGTAGATATTGCTGCACCCTCAATACCATAAAGAGGTATTAAATAAAGGTTTAATACATAGACGATAACGATGAGATTTAAAGTGAAGATTAAATCATATCGGTACTTCTTAGAAGTATTAAAAATTGCCCCATTTAAACCAAAATACATATCAAGAAGTCGCCCCATCATTAAAAAAAAGAATACCCAAATACCATCACTAAACTCAGGTTTTAGCAATGAAAACAAAAAATCTATATTCACCCAAACAATAAGAAATAAACCCAATCCCAAAACAAGTGAAACAGAACTCACCTGAGTATATAAAAGTTTCATCTTCAGCATGTCTCTTGTCTTCCAATATTCTGCTACGAGAGGCGCGCTAACCCTAATGAGCGCTTTGTAAGGAACTTGTAGAGCACTTGTCAGGAAGATCACGGTTGTATATACACCTGTTGCCCGCAGTCCTATATACTGAGCAACCATAATGACATCAAGTGAATTCACAAGCACACCACCTAAAGAATTTATATAGTTAAAACCGGAATAATTAAATAAAATCTTTTGGAAACGCTTAGAAATCTGAATGTGTTTTGGATGTATGTAGAACTCTTTTATTCGAATCAAATATCCAATCAAAATTAATGGTGGAAGAAAAAATAGTAAACTGTGACCGGCAACAAAGGAATCAAAACCTATCTGGCCATTCCAAAACAAAAATAACAATAGCGTTACGGCCAGTCGAAGCACAATATCAAGAGCAAAAACCGATATAATATTCTTAAATAAGGCACGTAAATAGACCTCAAAAACCAAGTACATCAAGTAACCGAGTCCCAGTGGAATAACCCAATAATAATACTGAAGGAAAAGAGGGGATTTTTCTATATAAATCGATTCAATACTTGATCTAAAAACTAAAAAAAGAGCAGTCACCAATAAAGCTCCAAGACTTACTATAAATAGCATGAAAGCAAGAAAACCATGATGTGCCTTGTCTTTATTTTTGAAAAAAGGAAAGAATTTCCAAATACTATATAATGAACCAAGATTTGAAAATTGAGCAAATAAAACTCCAAGTGAAAATATAAGATTTACGACGCCAATCTGTTCAGTAGAGAATATTAAAAGAAAAAGTAGCCCCTTATTAACATAACCAAGCACAAGCCCAAATGAGGAAATCAATGTAGTTCGTAATGCATCTTTTTGGACAAGTCCCATTCGTTATGTCAATATTACAATTGTTATAAGGTCAAATGTACAAAGAAATTATACTAATTTAGACGCGTTTTATAGGATCAACACAACTTAAAAAATGGTTTCAATCGTAATATGCACGTACAATAGACAGGAATACCTCCCTAAATGCCTTGGACATTTAAAAGCTCAAAATTGTGACCCTAAGGCCTATGAAATCGTACTTATAAATAATAATTCTACAGATTCTACAGACGCCATCTGTAATGATTTTATTGCGGCAAACTCAAGCCTAAACGTGAGTTACTATATTGAATCCAACCCAGGTCTTTCTTTTGCAAGAAACCGCGGTATAAACGAGGCTAAGGGTGATATTATTTGCTTTATCGATGACGACGGGTTTGCGATTCCGGAATATGTAAATATTATTTCTGATTACTCAAAAAAAATGGAGTTTAGCAACTATATGGCCTTTGGAGGAAAGGTAATTCCCTGCTATAATGAAGGCATGTCACCAAAATGGATTTCTCCTTACATCAGCGGTTTAGTTTCAGAGGTAGACTTGGGTAAAAAAGTAAAAACGTTTGCAAAGAAATATCCGGCAGGATGCAATATGATTTTCAGAAAAGAGTTTTTTGAAAAACATGGCGGTTTCAATACAGATTTGCATACACGCGGAGATGATAAATTCATTTTTCTTAAACTCAAAGAATCAGGTCATAAGATACTTTACATCCCCGAACTTGAAGTATCTCATTTTATAGACGATTACAGGTTGGAAAAATCCTTCATCATAAGGCTCTCTAAAGTCATTGGTCAAAGTGAATGTATCCGACTCAAAAATCACAAGCTAATTTCAAGACTGCAAAAACAAATTGAATATCTAGTTAAACTAAAAATTGCACTTGGATTGGGCCTGTTATACCTAATTAAAGGTCAATCATTGAAAGCACAATACCTTGTCCTTGTGCGGTGGTACGTATTGAAGGGTTACTATATCTCCGAAAAGTTATAACTTTAATTCTCTAAGATATCAAATGCTAAAAAAGTTATATAATCATTCAGGACTGAGGGTTTTACATGGGGTTTTTGAAGCAAAAGCCATGAGGAAACGCATTGTTAAAGAGGGGCTGCAGTCTATTGGTAAATTACCTGTTTCAAATCACAAAACTTCAGACACCTTATTTATTCTTGGAAGTGGTTATTCGATTTCGGAAATAAGCGAATCTCAATGGAAGCAGATTGAAAAGCATGATACAATTGGATTCAATTCGTGGATGTTTCATGATTACACCCCCACCTATTTTGCTATTGAAACACCTATGGCAGCGGAACATTTCAATGAGATGATAAACGAGCTGAATCGTAAAAAAGAGGACTATAAAAATGTGCCTTTCATTATTCAATACCAGCATTATTTGCGTTCTCCTAACAATTATATAAACCTCGAACTTCCAAAAGAAAATATTTACTTCAATGCGCCTCTAATGCCCTACACGACATCAAATAGAATGTTAGATCTCTTACTTTCTTGGTGGGAGAAGCAACATACAAAAAACATGTCTTGGTTATTACATTATGCCGGAAGCCTATCTTACATGATCGCAATGGGATATGTAATGAATTATAAAAAAATCATTCTTCTAGGTGTTGACCTGAATGATCCGAGATATTTTTTTGAACATCCCGATTCAAATGTGTTCACAAAAAAATTCGCCGCAATGCACAAATCTTTATTAAAAAGCTTAAAGCGATCAGGTTTAGACACTGTGAATGCAAAAACCACTAAAACATATGGCTGCCTTCCCATTGATCAATATCTCTATAAGTTTAATAGGATTATAAAAAAAAATGGCGTAGAATTATTTGCAGGTAACAAAAACTCAAAACTTGCGGAGGGATTACCGATATATGAATTTCCCAATTAAGACTTTGAAACTTTCGCTTACTTAAGAATAATCGGTTTTAGTGCGAAAGAAAAAACTACAAGGCAGAGCAATATCAGTAAAGATGAGCCAATCAAGGATGCTGTTTTTGCCTTATAAAAGGTTTGTGGCTCGTACTTCCAAACAATTTCATTTTTACCTTTAGGTACATTTGCACCTCTCAGCACATAATTCACCCTAAAGTTTGGTGTCAACTTTCCATTTATGTAACAGTTCCAACCCTTTGGGTAATAAATTTCACTAAAAACTGCAAGTTGCATTGTTTTTGAATTTGATACATATTCAATTTGGTTGGCAGCATACTTAACCATTTTAATTGTTGCCGTCTCATCTCTATCGTTTGCGGAATTAACCGAACCAAAAGACTCGGAAATAACAGCTGTTCTGCTTAAATCCACGGTACTATCAGATAAGGCAAGTATTTCTTCGTTTGATGTTTTGACCTTTTTCACATTGGACACAAACCAAGCATTACCAAAACGAAATGCATTTTCCACCGGTCTTTGATTTGGGTTTAAAATAATGTACTTTGTATTAAGCATATTTAACGTAGGAGTTTTCTTAAATACACCTATACCTTGAGCATTAATGTTTTGTTGTAAATAAGCCATTTCCTGGCTAATCCTAAAATCTATAACTTCTTGATAACGCTTTAACTTTGCGCCATGATAACCTCCGATGCTTTTGTGATAATAACTTGTTCTTGTTTCATTAAAGGGGTTACCTAGTGTCAATACCCGATAGTTCGTGTTCTGGTTTAATACGCCATATTGGGTAATAAGGTCTATTAACTTTTCATTATTCACTGCTTTGTAATAAAAATGATCGGATAAAGACGATCGAAAAACGGATACCAATTTGTCATATTTGTCAACCTTAGATTTTTCAGCATTCAGAATAAATTGATCTGCAGGAGAAGGCATTTGAGGTGGCAATAATGAAAGAGCTGCAGGTTCAAAACTTTCGTAAGGAATTCGATCCTCAACATCATCCATAAAACCCGCGGAAATAACATTCGAAATTTGATCAGCATCTCGATCTTCTGAACTTTCTTCTGTATTGAGATATCGCTTAGAAATCGAAATATTATCCCCTATTGCAAAGGCCCCGAGAAGTATACAAAGTCCAAAACTAAAAGAATTTTTGCGGTAGTAGAATAAGACACTTATTAGGGTAAGTAATGCTAGACCCAACGCTCTTAATGCATCTTTTTTAAACAGAAATATACGTGCGTCCTTCATTGCAGATTTTAAGCCAATAAAATATTCTTTAGCATCTGGTTGATTTTGAGCAGCCTCTGCAAAGAGTTTTGATTCGTTATCAGATATAAAATTCCCACTTAAATTTGGTGCAAAGGCCATAATGACAAAAAATAATAGAACTACCCCTGCAGTACCGTAGACCTTTTTTGAATTTGTAAAAGAAAACTGCTTTTTAATTAGACCATCCACAAACAATACCGCTATCATAGGTATAATGAGCTGTATTAAAATCAAAATCATCTTAGAATCTCTAAACTTATTGTACAACGGGAATTTATTGATAAAAAATGCATTAATACCCTCTGGATCATTTGAGGCTAAAAGCATTACCAATACCATCATTACAATTAATGGCCATTTTATACTGTCTTTCAAGAAAACAACGCCAAAAATGAATAAAACAAAAAGAACAACACCGAAATAGAAAGCACCACCGCTAAAGCGTTGACCTCCCCAATACGTACTTTGACTTAAAAAGGTTTTGTCGTCTGCAAATGAGGTCTCTTTTTCTACATCTCGCTCTGCCATGTATTCTACAACCGCCTCATTGTTTCCAAATGGCGCTCCTTTTTCACCTCTTGCATTTGGAATAAGCATTGATAGTAATTCTCCACCTCCGTAATTGTATTCGAGTATATAATCCGTATCCAAACCTGTTTGTTTAGAGTTCTCTTTTTTGGAACCATCGGGTTCAATGGTTAAAGTTGTTGCTCCTCTCGTTGTAAAAGCGCTGTATTCTTGGGTGGGTAAAAGACTAGAGGCATTGGATAGCAGAGCGAGTGCGGCCGCTACAATTAGTAGCCCACTAGTATAGAAAAACTCGCGTGTGTGTTTCATTTTAACACAACGATAAAGCTCACCTATACCAATAAAAACACAGGCAAAAACAAGATAATAAGTCATCTGGGGGTGGTTTGCCATCAAATTCAAACCTAGAAACAGGGAGAAAACAGCAGCTCCAAGAAACATTTTCCCGCGAAATGCCAGAATAAGTCCCCCGATAGTTGGGGCGATATAGGCAATGGTATTTACCTTCGTAATGTGACCCGCACCGATATATAAAATATTAATTGTACAAAAACCATAGGCGACTGCGGCTCCGATTCCTAACCACGGATTCACTCTTAAGCATAAGGCAAAAATATAAAAGCCAAGCATTACCGTAAATAATATTGCACAAGATTTAGGCAAACCGAGTTTTATGACTCGATCCACATAGGAAAGAACATTACTTTTATCATAAACTAGAATTTGATAGGCAGGCATGCCACCAAACATAGCGTTTGTCCACAAAGGATCCTCGTCGTTAACGACATGGTGATCCAAGATTTCCTTGGACATACCCTGATATTGCTTGACATCAGACTGTTTCAAACTGTAACCTTGAAATAAGGGCGAAAAGAACACACCTGAGAAGAATACAAATACTATTATTGCAACAAAATGAGGAAGCGCTGATTTTAAATGATCTTTCATTTTCTATCGTTTTGAATTTGAGTACATTTTCACATCTTCGGCTGAAATCACTGGCCCACAAAGAATAACAAGACGTTCAATAATGTTTCGAAGCTCTCTAATATTCCCTGTCCAATCAATACTTTTCAGTGCAATCAATGCTTTCTCATCGAAGGATTTCAAAGGTATCCCTTGATCTGCACAGACCATTTTAATAAAGTGATTTGCGAGTAAAGGAATATCATCTGAACGATCATTTAAAGAAGGAACATGTATAATTATAACAGCTAATCGATGGAATAAATCCTCTCTAAACCGCCCCTCCTCTATTTCTTTACGAAGGTCTTTATTTGTTGCCGCCAATACGCGACAATCCACTTTTATATCTTTCTCACTTCCAACGCGTTGAATCACATTTTCTTGAAGTGCTCGCAATACTTTTGCTTGGGCACTGAGAGACATGTCTCCTATTTCATCAAGGAATAAGGTACCACCTGAAGCAAGCTGAAACTTTCCTTTTTTGTCTTTAACAGCAGATGTAAAGGCTCCTTTTTCATGACCAAATTATTCACTTTCGATAAGTTCTGACGGTATTGCAGCACAATTAACCTCGACGAAAGGCATTTTTTTACGACCAGAAAAATCATGTAATGAACGTGCTACTAATTCTTTACCAGAACCATTGCCACCTGTAATCATTACACGCGCATCAGAAGGTGCAACCTTTTCGATCATTTCTTTGATTGCATAAATTTCAGGCGTTTCACCAATTATGGCGGATCCTTTAAACTTTTTAACCGTCTTTTTTAAGGTTTTGGTTTCTGCTACCAAAGAATTTCGATCCTTCGCGTTTCTTAAGGTGACGAGAATACGATTTAAATCAAGGGGTTTTTCAATAAAATCAAATGCACCGTCTTTAATTGCCTGAACAGCGGTATCAATAGTCCCGTGCCCACTAATCATGATGATTGGCGATTCTATATTCAGTTGCATTGCTTTAGCTAAAAATTCTAAACCATCCATTGCAGGCATTTTAATATCACAAAAAATAAGATCAAAATCTTTTTGCTGACTCAAGGCTAAGCCTTGCTTGCCATCCTCTGCCTCTTGAACAACACATTCCTCAAATTCTAATATTTCCTTCAACGCCCTTCTTATGGCGCGCTCATCATCTATTATCAATACATTCATAACTATCTAACTTTTCGTTCCAGCATAGGAACAAATTTAAATGTTCCATATTCCTCTTGAGAAATTTGACCATTTAAGTCTTTTTTAATTTTTAACATTTTTTGTTCTGCACCATCTCCAACAGGAATCACAAGGATTCCACCATTTTTTAGTTGCTTCAACAACTCATTTGGGATTTCTGGGGCTCCACAAGTTACCAAAATTCTATCGTAGGGAGCATATGCCTTTTTTCCCTGATACCCATCTCCGAAAAATAAACGCGCAGGAAATCTAAAATAATCTACCATTAACTTAGCCTTTCTGTGAAGCTCTTTATGCCTTTCGATACTAAATACTTTTACGCCTAATGCTGCAAGAATACATGTCTGAAACCCTGAACCCGAACCAATTTCTAAAACTTTGTCTCCTTTGCTCAACTCTAAAAGTTGGGTTTGAAAAGCAACTGTAAATGGATGTGATATAGTTTGACCTGAACCTATTTGAAAGGCCATATTTGTATAGGCTTGCTCATCAAATGCAAGATCCAAAAAAAAGTGTCTTGGAACTTGATCAAACGCTTTCAATATCCTATCATCATTAATTCCCATTTCTTTTAATGCAGCGATTAATATTTTACGTTTTCCCTTGTGCTTAAAAGAATCCTTTAGGTGGTGCATTGAATTTTATGGTTTAAATGGTAAAATATCATTTGTTAATTTTAATCTAAAACAAATTAAACCCCAAAATTAACAGTTTTAAGGAGGATACCTCTTTAAATTCTTAACTTTACACAAGATTTAGAATCAGCTAAAAATGAACGATACTCCTGCCAAAAATTGGTATGTGATAAAAACTTTGAGCCGAGCAGAAAAAAAAACTGCCGAAAGATTGACTGATACTCACTATGAGGTTTATCTTCCATTGCAAACAACTATAAAACAATGGAGTGATCGAAAAAAGAAAGTAGAAGTCCCACTTATCCCCGGAGTTATTTTTGTTTATTGTGTAGAAAACGCACTCATAAAATTGTATAGTTTTCAAGGTATTTACTCAATACTAAAGCTTTCAGGTAAATTTGCAATCGTTCGCGAAAACGAAATAAAAAATCTTAAACTCTTACTGAAAGATCACGTAGAACTAAAGGAAGAAGATTTCGAAACTGTTAGCAAAGGTGAACTTGTTGAAGTTATTCAAGGACCTTTACAGGGAATTACTGCAACATCTATCGAGCAGCAACGTAATTATAAATTAATCATACAATTTGAAAGTATAGGAAGGCAGTTTGTTTTTCATGTTCCGCGCTCTCAAGTTAGAAAAATCAAAGAAAAATCGCCCAATCTTTGATGTTTAACATGTGTTGTCCATTTCTTGTAATGGGACTCACAATCGGCGAAGCCATATAAAAATGAAAATATTAGTTACAGGAGGAGCAGGTTTCATTGGAAGCAATACTTGTGAAGATTTAGTTCATAACGGTCATCATGTAATCTGTCTCGATAATTTTTTAACGGGCAAGAGAGAAAATATTAGTCATCTTGTGTCAAATGAGCAATTTACACTTGTCGAGGGTGACATCCGTGATATTGATTCATGCAGAAAAGCAGTCCAAGGAGCGGATGTTGTTTTACATCTGGCTGCACTAGGGTCAGTACCTCGTTCTATTTCAGATCCAGTTACGACAAATGACATCAACATAAATGGCACGTTGAACATGATTGTAGCAACACGAGATGCTGGAATTAAAAGATTTGTTTATGCAGCAAGTTCATCAACTTATGGTGATTCAGAAAGCCTACCAAAAGTCGAGCATATTATTGGAAAACCTCTATCTCCATATGCCATAACCAAATATGTCGGAGAACTTTACGCTGATGTTTTTTCTAAAACCTATGATATGGAGTGTATTGGCTTGCGTTATTTTAATGTCTTCGGAAGACGACAAGACCCAAAAGGAGCATATGCCGCTGTTATTCCGAAGTTTACAGCTCTTCTTCTTCAACATCAAGCACCAATAATAAATGGAGATGGTTCCTTTTCGAGAGACTTCACTTACATCGATAACGTCATTCAAATTAATAAACTCGCATTGTTTACAGAAAACAAAGAAG
Organism: Crocinitomicaceae bacterium; assembly: GCA_029251865.1. GTDB lineage: Bacteria > Bacteroidota > Bacteroidia > Flavobacteriales_D > Crocinitomicaceae > UBA952. The sequence continues at coordinate 17,063 of JAQXCN010000060.1, forward strand.
CGCTCAACCAAGTATACAACGTGGCATATGGAGAAAGTTCGACATTGAATGACCTTTATGATGAAATTAAAGTAAACCTTTCCAAGTTTGACTCGGAGATTGCAAACATAGTTTCAATACATGGACCAAATAGAACAGGAGACATACCTCATTCATTGGCATCTATTGATAAAGCCAAAGAATTATTGCATTACAATCCTGAGTTTTCTCTTGAAACAGGGTTAAAAGAGGCAATGCTCTGGTATTGGGAACATAAATCAACCCTTGAAGCCTAATGAATATTTTAAATTTAATTGGCAGAAAAAATCCTTTATTCGAAACGGATATTTCAACGAAGGCTCAGCAAATTTCTAAAAATGTATCCTCAAGTACATTTTTGGTTTTAGGAGGTGCAGGTTCTATTGGCCAAGCCGTAGTTAAAGAGATTTTTAAAAGAGGTCCGAAAAAACTGCATGTTGTCGATATTAGTGAAAATAATCTTGCGGAACTCGTTCGAGACATTAGAAGTTCATTTGGTTATATATCAGGAGATTTTCAAACATTTGCTTTAGATATTGGCTCATCGACATATGACGCTTTTATTGAAAAGGATGGAGAATATGACTATGTATTGAACCTTTCCGCACTCAAACATGTGCGCAGTGAGAAAGACCCTTTCACTTTAATGCGTATGATTGAAGTGAATATTTTGAATACAGAAAAGACAATACAACAAGCGATTGATAAAGGAAGTAAAAAATATTTTTGTGTTTCAACGGATAAGGCAGCGAACCCTGTAAATATGATGGGTGCTTCAAAGCGGATAATGGAAAAATTTCTTTTAAGGAAAAGTAGTGAAATAGCCATTTCTACTGCAAGATTTGCAAATGTTGCCTTCTCTGACGGTTCTCTTTTACACAGTTTTAAGCAACGTTTAGACAAACAGCAGCCTATCGTTGCCCCTACGGATGTTAAAAGGTACTTTGTTACCCCAGAGGAATCAGGACAACTCTGTTTGATGTCATGCTTATTTGGGGACACAAGGGATATATTCTTCCCTAAACTTTCGCGAGAATTGGATCTCATTACCTTTTCATCAATTGCAGAAAAGTTTTTAAATGCTCAAGGCTATGAAGTTCATATTTGTGATTCAGAAAAACAAGCACGATCAGTAGTTTCAAATGACATATTATCAAAAAAATGGCCCTGCTTTTTTACCCTGTCAGATACAACAGGAGAAAAAAGCTTTGAGGAATTCTATATGCCAAATGAAACACTTGACTTACAAACATTTGAAAAACTTGGCATCGTCAAAAGTGAGGCGGATTTCAATAATGACCAATTAAATTATTTTCTCGATAGCATAGAAACTATGAGAAATCAAAATTCTTGGAGTAAAGAGTCAATCGTATCTTTATTTTTCGAAATGCTGCCTGAACTTAATTATGAAGACAAAGGCAAGTACTTAGATTCAAAAATGTAAAGTAGTTGAAAGAAGAAAAAATCATATCATTTATAAGATCATTGCATAAAAGTGATGCTTTCATTCCACTCCATGCACCGTATTTCGGAGGGAATGAAAAGAAATATCTCAATGAATGCATTGACTCCACTTTTGTATCAAGTGTCGGTCCTTTTGTGAATAACTTTGAAAAGGAAATAGCTAAGTATGTTGATGCACAACATGCCGTTGCCGTTGTAAATGGCACCTCTGCTATTCATACTGCTTTGGAAGTTGTAGGAGTAAAAGAAAATGATGAGGTGATTACACAAGCTCTTACCTTTGTTGCAACAGCAAATGCAATTGCCTACTGCAAAGCAAAACCACTTTTTATTGATGTAAATAAAGAATCAATGGGTCTCTCACCTACCGCTTTAAAAACCTTCCTTGAGGAAAATACGACTGTAAAAAATGGCGTATGTATAAATAGTTTAACAAATAGAAAAATAAAAGCATGTCTTCCAATGCATACTTTCGGATTCCCTTGCAGAATCGTAGAAATATGTGATATATGTGAAGCTTTCGGAATCCCAGTTATCGAAGATGCTGCAGAAGCGTTGGGAAGTTCGGTGAATGGAAAAAAAATAGGGACTTTTGGTACAATTGGTGTTTTTTCTTTCAATGGAAATAAATTAATCACCGCTGGTGGTGGTGGTGCACTGGTTACGAACAACACCAAATACGCTCAAAAAGCGAAGCACATTACAACAACAGGTAAAAAAAACCACCCTTTTGAATTTTTTCACGATGAGTTAGCTTACAACTACAGAATGCCAAACCTAAATGCAGCCTTAATTTGCGCGCAGTTGGAACAAATAGAGGTTTTCCTTAAAGATAAAAGAGAATTAGCGAATGATTACCGATCATTCTTTGAAGCATTAGGAGTCACTGTAAGAAGTGAAGAAGAAAATACAAAGGCAAATTATTGGCTCATCTGTCTTGAATTAAACAATAAAGAGGAAAGAGACCACTATTTAAAATTCTTAAATCAAAATGAAATTATGGCGCGGCCGATTTGGCAATTAATGTATAAACTACCTATGTATGAAAACTGTTACCGAGACGACCAAAAAAATGCCCAATATTTAGAAGATAGAATTATTAATATACCAAGCAGTTATAGAAATAATGGATGATGGGATTATTTTATTGGGGTATTCTGGCCATGCCTATTCGGTAATAGATGCGGCGTTAAATAATGGCAGCAAGATCACGGGCTATTGTGATTTTAAGGAAAATAAAGAAAATCCTTTTGCCATTAAATTCCTTGGAAAGGAAGATGATTTGGCGCACAATCAAAATGTCTTGTTCTTTCCTAGTGTCGGAGATAACATACTTCGAAAACAACTTGTTGGTTTTATTGAATCAAAAAAATGGGGACAAACAAAAATCATACACCCGTCATCTAAAATTTCGCCGAAAACCACAATCGGGCATTCAACATTTATATCAAGTGGTGCAATTGTCAATGCACTCGCATATATAGGCAAAGGCTGTATTATCAATTCAGGAGCAATTATTGAACATGAATGTAAGATTGAAAACTTTTGCCATATCGCCCCAGGAGCAACAGTTGCAGGAAATGTTAAAATAGGGGCGCACTCTTTTGTCGGATCAAACGCGACAATAACCCCGGGAGTTACTATAGGACAAAACGTCATAATTGGTGCGGGAACCGTAGTACTAAAAGATATTCCTGATAATGCTACTTGTGTAGGCAACCCCGCAATAATAATAAAGAAATGAAACCTGTTTTAATCATCGCAGAAGCCGGAGTAAATCATAATGGGGACCTCAATATTGCCAAAGCATTAATCGATGCTGCCTCAGATGCCAAAGTTGATATCGTAAAATTTCAAACGTACAAAACTGAAAAGCTCGTCAGTAAAAAAGCAAAACAAGCATCTTATCAACAAAAAAACACAAAATCAGAAGGTCAGTTTGCAATGCTGAAAAAATTAGAATTACCTGAAGATTGGCATTATAAACTTAAAGCCTACGCCGAAACTAAAGGGGTTCAATTCTTATCCACCGGATTCGATCATGATAGCTTAGACTTTTTGTATTCCATGGGGCCCTCGTTTTTCAAAATACCATCAGGAGAGATCTCTAACAAGCCTTATCTTGAACATGTTGCTGCCTTTAAAAAGCCTATCGTCTTATCAACAGGAATGAGTAACATTGAGGAAATCGCAGCCGCGATCAGTGTACTTGCAAACAATGGTATTTCTAAAGAGCAACTATGCATTCTACATTGTAACACAGAATACCCAACCCCATTTGAAGATGTAAATCTTAAAGCAATGTGTTCGATACAAAATCATTTTAATGTAGAAGTAGGATACTCTGATCATACGCTAGGAATAGAAGTTGCTGTTGCTGCCGTTGCTCTCGGCGCAAAGGTTATTGAGAAGCATTTTACAATATCTCGCGCCATGGAAGGTCCTGATCATGCAGCTTCACTTGAACCTGACGAACTCAAAGAAATGGTCAAAAGCATTAGGAACATTGAAAAAGCACTATCAGGTAACGGTATCAAAGCTCCAAGTCCATCAGAATTAAAAAATAAAACCGCTGCAAGAAAAAGCATTCACATTAATACCGCTCTCAATACTAATGATTGTGTTGAAAGACACCATTTAGACATAAAACGACCTGGAGATGGCATTAATCCAATGCAAATAGACGAGGTTGTGGGTAAAAAGATTAAAACAGATTTACAAGCTGATTCAAAGTTAAAGTGGGAGGACTTAGAATGAAAATAGCTGTTTTAACAAGTTCAAGAGCGGATTACGGAATTTATTTACCACTGCTAAAAAGACTGAAAGAAGATGCTGAAATTCAACTTTCAATTATTGCCTTTGGCACGCATTTAAAAGCCCAATTCGGAAAAACAATAGACCAAATTAAAAATGACGGGTACACAATTACAAAACAAATTGACAACCTAAAATATGGTGACAATCCACAAGATATTGCGCTAAACTATGCGTATACAACCAAGTTATTTGCTGAGTTATGGAATGATACGAGCTATAACTACGTTATTTGCTTGGGGGATCGCTATGAAATGGCAGCAGCTGTAAATGCCGGGATTCCATTCGGCGTTAAATTTGTACATATTCATGCAGGAGAGACCAGCGAAGGTGCAATAGACAATATTTATAGAGATCAAATCTCATTGGCCTCTACCCTTCATTTCGTGGCAATTGAATCCTTTACGAAACGAATTAAAGCACTCACTAAAAAGAAAAATACCTCTCATTTCTGCGGAGCAATAGGCTTAGAAAATATTAACGGTGTGAAATTATTATCAAACAAGGAATTTTACACAAAGTGGCAAATAGATTTAAAGCTACCAACAATTTTAATGACTGTCCATCCCGAAACAATTGATACTACCGCCAACCATTCGCATATAGAGGAACTTAAAACAGCTTTGATTGTACTTCTTGAACAAAGTCAGGTACTAGTTACTATGCCAAATGCGGATACTCTTGGCTCCATGTATAGAACAATGTTTGAAAAACTTAAATATAAATATCCCGTAAAATTATTTCTTGTTGAGAATCTGGGGACACAATCCTATTTTACAGCAATGAAATATTGCAAATTACTCATCGGGAACACATCAAGTGGTATAATAGAAGCTGCTTCATTTAAGAAATTTGTGATTAACCTCGGTAATAGGCAACTAGGACGAGCACATGGTGAAAATGTCATTCATGTGCCTTTTGATTGTAAAAAAATCGTTTCAAAAGCCATGATTTATTTTGACTCCATTTATACAGGGCCGAACATATATGAGCGAAAAAATGGCAGCGCACAAATAATAAAAATCTTAAAAGATAAACTGAATGGAATTTCGTAAGCATATAATTCAAGAAACTGACAGTGTCAAGAACGCATTAGTTATGCTCGATAAATTAGCAGCAGACGCGATTCTTTTTGCAGTTGACCATGATGGTGTCTTAACTGGCTCTTTAACAGATGGAGATATAAGAAGAGGGCTAATGGCTGGTTCTAAAATCAACGATTCAATACGCTCGGTATGCTACAAGACTCCAAAATATATAAACCAAAAAAAGATAGAATTAACCAAGTTAATTGATTTTAGACAAAATGATTTTAACATTATACCCATTGTTGATGAGAATAATATTGTTGTAGATGTTATCAATTTTAAAAAACGAAAGACGATTCTTCCTGTTGACGTGGTCATTATGGCAGGAGGCAAAGGAATGCGTCTTCGTCCACTTACTGAGGATCTACCTAAGCCGCTATTAAAGGTTGGTGATAAATCAATTCTAGAACATAGCTTATTAAGGTATGACGCATTTGGCGTAAAGAGTATAAATATTACCACAAATTACTTGTCTCAAAAAATAGAGGACTTTATTGAACAGAAAAAAAACGATTATCGCACGACGATAGAAACGGTTAAAGAAAGTCAATTTTTAGGCACAATAGGAGCCATTAAGCTTGTCAAAAATTTCAGTGAAGATTACATTTTAGTGTCAAACTCTGATTTATTAACGGATATTGATTTTGAGGCATTCTTTTTAGATTTCGTTGAAAGTGACGCTGACATGAGTGTTGTGAGCATCCCATATCATGTTGACATACCATATGCAATAATGGATATAGAGGATGATTACCTCAAAAGTTTTCACGAAAAACCGAAGTACACCTATTATTCAAATGGTGGTATATACCTATTGAAGAAAGAATTATTAAATCTCATTCCTATTAATGAGGCATTCTCGGCAACAGATTTAATGAATGCGGTTATAAGTCAACGTAAAAAAATAAAAACTTTCGCACACAACAGTTACTGGCTAGATATAGGGCAACATCAGGATTACAAAAAGGCACAAAATGATATAAAAACACTAAAGCTTTTATGACTTCAATAAACGATATTTTAGTTGTTATTCCAGCAAGAGGAGGCTCTAAAGGCATTCCTATGAAAAATATAAAGTTGCTTAATGGAAAACCATTGATACAATACAGTATTGAATTTGCTTTAACTCATTTTAAAAAGGAGCAAATTATTGTCTCCACCGATCACAAAGACATTCAAAGAGTTGCTCAAATATGTGGAATCCCCACACCTACACTAAGACCAAGACATTTGGCAGAGGATGATAGCTCTACTCATGATGTGTTATTGAACTTAATAAAACAAAAAAAAGCAGAGGGTTTTTCATTTAAGCGTGTTTTACTTCTTCAACCCACTTCTCCCTTTAGAAAATCGAATCACCTGAAAGATATTTTAAAACTAACCTCACCAAACCTAGACATGGTTGTTAGTGTAAAAGAATCTAAGTCAAATCCTTATTTCAATCTTTTTGAAGAAAATGAATCAGGAAATCTTGAACTTTCAAAACAAAGGGATGTTTCGGGTAGACAATATGCACCGAAGGTATTTGAATACAATGGATCAATGTATCTCATGAACGTCAACAGCCTGGAGCGTATGAAAATTAATGAGTTTTCGAAAGTTAAAAAGTATGTCATGTCATCATTAGATTCAATTGACCTAGACTCTCAGATTGATTGGGATTTTGCTGAATTAATGATCAAACAAAATCAGATTGAAATCGATTAAGAAAAAAACTATAAAAGCATTTTCTTGGGACTTTATTGGCAGATTCTTTAGCCAAAGTAGCACATTCGTCGTTTCAATTTTTTTAGCGAGACTTCTCAATCCTGAGGACTTTGGCTTAATAGCAATGGCTATGGCCTTTATTCATATTGGAGGCGTATTCATTGATGTTGGGTTCTCAGCAGCTCTAATACAAAACAAAGAAAATAGTACATTAACGTATAACACTATTTTCATATTCAATATTATAGCTGGCATTTGCCTGACAGGCCTTGTATATTTCATGAGTGACTTAATTGGTGAATTCTACAACAATCCGGAAATAGCTGTACTCGTAAAATGGTTATCACTGTTTTTTGTGTTCAATTCCTTTAACCGCGTTCAAAATGCCATCTTATCAAGAGAACTGAATTTCAAAGCCTTAACCATAAGAATGTTCATTGCATCGACCATTGGAGGGAGTCTTGGCGTCGCAGCTGCCTACAACGACTATGGTGTTTATAGTCTCGTTATTCAAATATTATCGACGGCAGTTATGAGCACCCTATTACTTTGGAGCACCTCAAAATGGAGGCCGAAACTTCAATTTTCCTATCAAGAAATGAAAAAACTTTTTGGTTTTAGTGTTTTTGCATTTTTAGAGAGAGTTATGAATAATATATTCTTAAGGCTAGATGTTCTGCTTTTGGCTAAAATATTTAATCCTATCGCGGTTGGTTTTTACACGAGAGCATCTACGCTTCAAGACCAAGCCACAAAATATTCTTCATCAAGTATAATCCGAGTTTTATTTCCTGTTTTATCCAAATACCAGGATAGACCGGATGAATTCAGAAGGATTTACTTGAAAATGTTCGAGATTATTTCATTTTTAAGTTTTGGGTTAACGGGTTTACTTTTTATTTTAGGTAGTGATATTATTATTTCATTATTTGGAGAAAAATGGGCTCCTTCAATACCTATTTTTCAAATTCTAATTCTAGCAAGTGCAACAATACCCTTGAATTCATTGATGTGGAACGCTATTATGAGTCAAGGGAAGTCCAAAGAGAATTTCTATTTAGGTTTGGTAAAAAAAACAATTAGTCTTATACCATTTGTTATTGCGATTAAATACAACATCCTTTACTTCACAGTAACATGGGTCATAGCAAAGTATATTGCCACTTCTCTAAATATGTTTCTTATTTATAAAATTTCTGCAGTTTCAATTCGTGGTCAAATGATTAGTGTTTTCAAAACCTCAATCCCGCTAGTCCTAGGCATTGTAGTATTTTACATCTCAGATCTACAAAACATAGGTACAAGAATAGCAAGCGCTTTACTTTTTTCGGTACTTTATTTAGTCTTTGCAGCACTCATGAAAAATCAAGGCTTTATTTATATTCAAAGCACAATAAAAGAAATTAAGAACTCGTTAAATAAAAATAAAGCTCTTGAATGATTCCCGTAACTAAAACATATCTACCCGCAATAGAGCGTTATCATGAAAAAGTAAATGAAATATGGCATTCCGGTATCTTAACAAATAGAGGATCACTTGTTGTCGAACTTGAAGCGTCGTTAAAAAAAGATTTGAATCAAGACCATTTGCTTTGCACAAGTAATGGGACAATCCCTCTACAAATCGCATTAAAACTATACGGAAAAGAAGGCGAGATAATAACTACGCCTTTTAGCTACGTTGCAACAACAGCAGCAATTCAATGGGAAGGTTGCAAACCTGTATTTGTCGACATTGAGCGAGACTATTGGACAATAGACCCTCAAAAAATAATTAAAGCTATAACGCCAAAAACAACTTGTATACTTGCTACTCACGTTTTTGGCAATCCATGTGATATTGAGTCCATTGAGAAAATTGCTAGAGATTATAATCTAAGAGTCATCTATGATGCTGCGCATTGCTTTGGTGTGAATTACAATGGTAAAAGCATATTTAGTTTTGGAGATATTAGTACATGTAGCTTTCATGCTACCAAAATATTCCATACTGCTGAGGGTGGTGCCATATTTTGTAATAATCCTGAGGATAATGATGAGGTATTCGGGTTACATAATTTTGGACACAAAGGTAAACTGGAATATAGCGGTTTAGGAATTAATGCAAAAATGAGTGAATTATCAGCTGCAATGGGATTAGCCGTTCTACCAGATATGGAATTGATTTTTAACAAAAGAAAAAAACTTGTTGACAAATATAAAACACATCTATCCAATCTTAATTGTATATCTTTCAAAACGAGGCCTAAAACTGAAATTAACAATAGTTATTTTCCATTAGAGTTCCCAAATCAAGCGGTTCGAGAAAAGGTTGAAAAAGCATTGAATGCCGAAAATATTATTCCAAGGCGATATTTCTTTCCCTCATTAAACAAATTACCTTACATCAAGAGTGAAAAAATGCCGATTTCTGAATCGTTGGCAGACCGTGTTCTTTGCCTACCGTTATACCATTCATTGTCAGATAGCGAACAAATGCTTGTCATTAATATTATAAAAAAGACACTCTCATAAATGAAGCTCGCAATAATGCAACCTTATTTATTCCCATATATAGGCTACTTTCAGCTGATAAATGCGGCAGATATATTCATTCTATATGATGATGTCAACTTCCGAAAACAAAGTTGGATCAATAGAAATAGGATTCTATTAAATGGAAGCATCCATACCTTTACAATTCCATGCAAGGGTATTAGTTCAAATAAATTAATCAAAGAAATAGAATTAAATAATAAAAAGGATTTTGAGCATAACTTCCTTGAACTTTTGGGTCATAGCTACGAAAAAAAAGCTCCTTATTTTGACGAAATCATTCGTTTACTGGAGAAGATATTTAATACACATGACACAAATAGTATATCCAGTTTTAATTATGCGTCAACCTCTCATATTTGTGATTATTTAGGTATAAAAACAGAAATTAAACAAAGTTCCGAATGCAGCAGCCATACAAGTCATTTAAAAGGAAGCAAACGTTTATATTCAATCTGTAAACAATTTGATGCGAAGACATATATTAATGCTAGCGGAGGAAAAGAACTCTACTGCAAATCTGATTTTATTGATGAAGGATTGAACTTGAAATTCATAACACCCGAAATACAGAAACTTTGCTATAACCAAATAAGCACAAAATTATTCACACCGTGGCTTTCAATAATTGATGTCCTAATGAATAACTCAAAAGAAGAATGTCAAACCATGCTCAATTGTTCATCACTGTCATGAATCGTTTTGCATTACATAGTGTTCCAAGGTCTGGATCTTCATGGGTTGGAGCCGTTTTAAATAAACATCCAGAAATTAATTACTTTTTTCAGCCTTTATTTTCAAATTCATTCAAGCCAAGCCTAGACGAATGGAGCTCAAAAGAAGATATTATTCACTTTTACAATGCACTTCAGAATTCAAACGATTCCTTCGTTCAACAAATAAGATTTGGTGAAAAAAATGGCACTAGAAATAAGCATGCAGTAAATATCCTTTACAAGGAAGTAAGATACCATCACATTATTGAAAATCTAATTAAAAAAGACCCTTCGATAAAAATAATTGGCCTAATTCGAAATCCCCTAGCCACTATAAATTCCTGGCTAAATGCCCCGAAAGAATTTAGGAAAGATCTCTTGTGGGATGAACTAGAGGAATGGAAATATGCCGAAAAAAAAAATAATGGAAAAATTGAGGAGTTTAATGGCTTTTTAAAATGGAAAGAAACTACACTTCTTTTCGAAAAACTATCATCTCTCTATCCAAAGAACTTTTACATCGCAAAATATTCTGAACTTCTTTCCGATACCTGTTACGCTTTTGAAAAAATCTTAAATTTTTTGAATTTAGAAATGCATGAGACCATTTTAAAGTTCATTCATGAAACAAAAACTTCCGAAAACCATAACCCTAGCGCCTATTCCATATATAGAATTAAAAAAATGGATAATGACTGGAAATCCCAATTAAACCCTATAATTGCAAAGGAAATAATGAATGAAATGAATCATCCTATTTTGATTAAATATTTGACATGAGCTTACAAAAAATCTTCTTATTCTGTACTGAGAGATCTGGAAGTAATCTCATTACAAAATTAATGAATGCACATACCCAGATATGCGGACCGTCAACAAAGCACATCTTAAATCCAACTTTTAGAAACCTTCACCGCTATACACCTATTGATGACATCAATAACTGGTATTCGTTCATAGATGACTTACTCAACTTGTTCTATGTTGATTTCTCATCTTGGCATGTGACTTTCACGAAAAAAGAATTAATCGAAAAAGTAAAACCGGGAAATGTAAGTGAGTTATTTCACTATATATTTGATAAAGAAAGTAAAGCGCATTCTAAAAGAATTTGTTTTATAAAAGAAATAAAGACTTATGAAATAGTCCCTCAAATTAATTATTATTTACCTGAATCTAAATATTTGTACTTGGTTAGAGATCCACGCGACATGGCTTTATCTTGGAAAAAAAGTGCGATCCACAAAGGAAGTATCGTTACAGCGGCAAGACAATGGAAAATAGACCAACAACAATACCTAAAACATTTTCACCTCGAGTCCATGAAAAAGAATATTCTTCTTTTACGCTATGAACAACTCATTTCAGAATCGAAAAAAGAATTAAACCGTGTTTTTTCATTTATTGGTGTAGAAAATGAAAATGTTCACTTATCGTTTCATAAAGATTCAAAAACAATGGAAAATGCAAAAAAAAATGAGGCGTGGAAGAATATTTCAAAAGGACTATTAAAGGGAAATAAAGAGAAGTACTTGAAAGAATTAAGTTCCAAAGAAATTTCAATTATCGAATTTATATGTAGGGATGAAATGAATTACTTTAGCTATAAACTAAAAAGTAGTGAACAAGACCTGAATAAAATTAAAACTAAAGAAATTGACGAATTACAACGTTTAGAAAGGACACTACCCTACACACCACCACCAGGAGTTGCAAACAACATGAAGGCAAAAGCCAGGTTCTATCAAAAATAAGAAATGCTAAGTGAAAACTTGATTATTGACAACTGGCAAGAAAAAAAATGTCTTGTGAGTATCTGCTGCTTAACTTATAACCACGAATTATTTATTGAACAGTGCCTCAAAAATCTTCTGAACCAAATAACTGATTTTGGCTTCGAGATCCTTATTCATGATGATGCCTCTCAAGATCAAACACAAGGAATCATTAAAAAATATGCCGAACAATATCCAAAAATCATTAAACCAATTCTACAGACAGAAAACCAAAGGTCTAAAATAAATACGGGAATGAACCCTAAATTTAATTATCCAAGAGCTGCTGGTAAGTACATTGCCTTTTGTGAAGGGGATGATTACTGGATTGACCCCTATAAACTTCAAAAACAAGTTGCCATTTTAAACACCAATCATGACATTGGATGTGTTGTTACTGATTATAATAAACTGATAGAAAATAAGTCGGTTTACAACGAAAAAGTTTTATCAAAAACATTTAAAACCATTCAGAACGGAATAATATCCGCATATCCCTTATTTTCAATTGCACTTAAAAAAACGAGAACGGTAACGGCTATGGTGCGGATGGATTGTATTAATGAATTTCAAAAAAAAGACTTTTTAAAGGGGGTGCCTGGAGATACTCAACTTTTTGGATATCTGCTTTTAACAACAAAAATCTATTTCAAAAAAGAAAGTACAGCCGTTTATAGAATCTTGAATGAATCTGTGAGTCATACAAATTCATTCGCGAAAAAGCAGCAATTCATGAAAAGCTTTAATATCTATATGGCACATATAATAGCCAATTACAACTTACCAAGGGCCGATAAAAAGTACTATCAAAAATCGATTAGGCTATTTAAAATAAGAGCCATGGCTCACGAGCAAAAAAGGCTTCAAACCTTAATAGAATCGATACTTTTTGTCCTAAACGGTCATTTATCGAAACTTATTATTCCTCAAATTAAAATTGCATTTAAAAATAAAGATGAATAGAAGTTATTTTTTTGTTCGAACACCAATTCAATATTATAATGCCATAGAGGCAAAAGAAAGTTTACCGAAGAACGTACAATGTTTTCTAATCATTTTATCCGATTATCCCAAAACGCTCAGTCAATTTAAAGAACTAGTCGACCATGAAATGTGGGTAAGCGTTTTAATGCCATGGAAAAAGTATGGGGATTTAACAAAGTCTAAATTTTTAAATCGCCTCTTGAATATCACAAGACGACTCTCGTTAAATGCTATTTTTAAATCAATTGAAGAATCAGATACTATCTTTTGGGGGAACTATAACTCAATTTGGTTGCGTTACTTTATATCAAAGAAAAACAATACGGTATCCATTCTTGATGATGGGTTTGCGACGCTTTCACTCGTCAGCCAAATACAAAAAGACAGGATCGTATTTGTCAAAAATGTGACCACCTCGGGGTTCATTGACCGCCTTCTCGTAAGCAGATCAACAAGTATTCCTCTAAAAAGACTTAAGTTTTTTACCTCATTTAGAAACATATCACCCTTAATAAATGAGAGGTCAACCTATACGGAGTATCCTTTCCTAAGAAAACAAGCAAATCAGAATTTTCGGATCGAAGAAAAAATGTTTTTCATTGGCCAACCGCTAATACGTCTCTCTTTAATGACAAAGGTAAATTACATAAAGAATATTAATCGCATTTTTGATTTTTACAAAAAACAAGGCTTAAAATGTTTTTATATTCCTCATCGAACCTCCAAACTTGATTATTTCCCAAAACAATGGAATACAATTAATTTCAATTTCCCACTAGAAAATTTGATATTTGAAGAAAATGAAAGTTTACCAAGAGTAATAGCAAGTTTCTATTCTTCGGCTCTCTATTTCGTAAATAAATTTGGGCAAAACCAAGAAATTAATTTTGAATATTGGAAAGCAATGGATTTAGAAGGAAACCGAAATATCGAAAATTGTTACGCTTATATTAAAAAAGAAAAATCTAAAAACACCGTTATTCATCAGCTTGATACCTAAAGATAAAATAGAAACTGTAGTCAAAATCTTTTTAATCATTCCATTGATAAATGTCGTGGCTACTATTTTTACTCCTTACTTTCCTGGAGGAACTTTGAACCCAGGAGTTGTAAGAGGTATCTTCTTGACTCTATTTTGTCTCTGGTTTTTGATTTCTAAGAATCATTTTAATGCCATCACTAAATCCTCATACGTATTTCTATTCTACCTTTTGATTCTTTGTTTTCTCTCGTCGAGCATTCTTACATCCCTTTACATTTATAATAAAGTTTTTATTGCTAGTATGTTTTTGCCTTTAGCCATATATTTTTTGAATACAGAAGATAAATTCTTAATACTTCTACGGATCTGTATTCTAGCTTTAGGAATACTTGAAATCAACTTTTTCTTATCAAATATCCTAGGAATCGGCATTGCCACGTATAAAGACGAGAGCGTTCTGTTTGGAGAAGCCGGGGTAAATATCACCAAGGATATAGTAATATTTATTGTTATACTGCCTTTTTATCTTAAATATGAAAAACATAACACGTTAAAAATCATAGGTTCCTTCCTTCTCGCTCTTGGTGTTATAATCGTCATTCTCGGGATGAAAAGATCCGCGATTCTTGCGTTATCTGCAGGTTTTTTTATTTATTCATTGTTAACCCCTTATAAGACAAGAATCCTGAGACTAACGCCATTTATCGTTGCTTTTGTTCTTTTGTCAGGCCCCTATTATATCCCAATTATTGAAAAAAGATTTAAAGCGCGACAAGAACGTGTTTCAATGACTTATAATCAATTATCTTCCAGTGAGGAAGAAGGTCGATTACTCGAGGTTCAATTTACTATACAGCAAACATTTGGAGATTCATTTGAAAAAATATTTATTGGATATGATTTGTTTTTGAAAAAACAATTCCAAGGGCATAAAAGAATGCTTCATATTGATTACATGAACATGCTCGGCGGTGCAGGGGTATTTGGTTTAACGCTATTCTTATATATATATTGGTGTATATGGCACTATGCAAGGAAAATCAAAAAAACAAGTCAACCTAGTTTGGCTAAAAATGAGGTTTATGCCGTGATATGCTGTCTTCTGGGGGTTCAAGCCTTCATGTCCTTTGGAGGGACAATGCAAGGACTTGATTTAAGGGGTACCATTTTACTCTTGCTTGGCTCTTTCCTTGCACTCGGATTACAGGAGTTAAAAAAAGAAAATGTAGTATATGAATCCTGAAATAAACGGAAACGATTTAGCCCTTTTTTCCTTATTCCATCATGATATTTCGAAAAATACCAATGGGTACTCTTATTTAAATTCAGCGCACTTCAATGCCCTCAAAGAAACGCCCACTTGCGATGATGAATCTATTACAAATACAATAATAGAAATCGTAAAAGAAGGAACATCTGGATGCTTAGAAGGTGAAGTTGGACTGACGCTAACCGGTGGATTTGATTCTAGGGTTATTCTCGCTGCTTTATTATCTATCGGTATAAAACCGATTTGTTTAACGTATGGAAACCCAAGAAATAAGGATATCAGTATTAGTAAAAAAATCTGTAAGACCTATGGTCTGAAACACGTTAATACAGTTTCTGAAAAGCCAACAGCGACATCTTATTTAAAGGCTGTCAAAGAAACTATTTTGATAGATAAGGGAGATGCGCATCTCCATCGTGCACATAGAACGCTTGCAATAAATGAATTTACAAAACAGCAGAAAATCAAAGTGCTTTTTACCGGTCACTTTGGGGGAGAACAAATCAGAGGATTGAGCTATAATAATTATTTTTCTTCATCTATATTTGAGGAGTATAATGAGAGACAATCTCAAATAGAAAAACTCGTAGAGGAAGGTTTAAAAAAGTACTTTTTAAAAGAAGGAAGCTATTCATTACCAGTAGTTATCGAAAAAGTGAAAAACTTGAAATGGATGCAGCGTGATAAACAAAATAATAAGCTTTATTTCTTGTACGATTTAGTTGGTATGAATCATCACATGCAAGACATTAGAATTTATTCAAAATATGTCGATAAAGTAATCCCTGTGTATTTAGATGACAGGTTTATTGATACGCTAATGCGCTCTCCGCATCACTTTTCAAGGAAAAAATCAAATAAATTAGCTTCGTTATCGCACCCCAAACTGTATTGTGAAATCATAAAAACATTATATCCTGAATTATTAAAAATTGAGCTTAGTAATGGCTACAAACCTTCAGATTATGAAAAAGGAATCTTTCACTATGTAAAAAAGCGCATTTTTAAAAAGTATATTTTGAAATCCTATAATCCACCTTCATTCTCCTACGGACAATGGTATATTGATTTTGTAACAAAAAACTCAAATCTTGTCCAAAATGAAATTTGGGAATATTTTGATGAGAAAGCGTATTTTCATGCGCTGAAAGAAAACCAACATGCGTCCAATGAGGGATATTGGCATAAATTTTCAAATCCTATCTTTTTTAATCTTAAAAAGTTATCTAAATGAGCATTGTAATTCTTAGAAATGAACTACCAGACTCTTCAAAAAAGTGGGAATTAGCTTGTGATCGCAAAAACTTAAGTTACACCACCATAGATTTAACAAGTCATAATTGGTTTGAACAGATCCGTAATGCTAAGCCTTCTCTCCTATTATTGAAACCCTCTGGACTTACTGCTCCCTATAAAGAACTCTACGACGAGCGAATAAGAGTATTAGTAGAAGAATGTAATCTGCCTTGCTACCCCTCTGTTAAATCAGTTCTTTTATATGAGAATAAACGATTCTTATCCTTTTGGCTAAAGTCAAACGATATTGATCATCCAGAAACCTTCGTGTTTTATAAAAAACAAGAGGCTTCGCATTTTGCGAATAACAATGAAGACTTCCCTATCGTTGCAAAGACAAATATAGGTGCATCAGGAAGTGGCGTGACCATTTTAAAATCTAAAAACGATCTAGAATTATACATTTACAATACATTTTCTGGTATGGGCGCCATGAAAAGAAGAGGTCCCAACCTTAAAAAAGGAGGTCTTCTCAAACGAGGATTTAAACTACTACTTAATCCAAAGAAACTCAAAAGTAAAATTGAGGTCTACGAGGCAAGAGCCGCGGATATTCAGAAAAACTTCATTTTGCTTCAAGAATTTATTCCACACGATTATGAATGGCGGGTTGTGCGTATTGGGAAATCTTTTTTTGCTCACAAGAAACTTATCAAAGATGATAAAACAAGTGGGAGCTTAGAGAAATCATATGAAAATCCTCCCGTTGAACTTTTCGAGTTTGTTCGGAATCTGACAGATACTCATGATTTAGATTCCGTTTCGATTGATTTATTTTATCATAATGGAATTTATTTGGTTAATGAAATTCAATGTATTTTCGGTCAATCTGATTCATTCCAAATGAAAGTTAATGAAACAATTGGTCGATACACCTTCTTGAAAAACAATTGGGTATTTGAAGCGGGAGACTTCAACACAAACGAAAGTTATGATTTGAGATTATCACATGCACTTTTAAAACATTCCATAGAAGAGTGAAGGTCCTTTTTGTAAGCAGCGGTAATTTAAATAAAGGTCGACCAAGTGTTCTTGTTAAGAATCAAGGTGACTCCTTGGTAGACTGTGATATTGAAGTTGCTTATTTTACCATCCAAAGCAAAGGTTTAATGGGTTATCTAGGAGCAGTAAGGCACATTTTAAGAACCATAAAATTAAATAAACCGGATTGCATTCATTCGCACTATTCATTAAGTGCTTTTGCTACATCAATTGCTTTGATATTGCTAAGAAAAAAAACACCGCATATAGTATCTTTAATGGGCAGCGATACAAAAATTGGTGGTTGGAAAAGAACCCTTGCAATTCACTTATCTAAGAGTCGATGGAACCATACGATTGTAAAGGCAGAAAGCATGGCAAAAGAATTAGGTATTAACAAATACAACGTTATACCTAACGGTGTTGACATGCGCAAATTGAAGCCAATTAGTTCAGATAATAATTTAAGCGTTATTTTCCCCGCGGACCCGTCTAGGGAATCTAAAAACTATAACCTTGCAGAACGCGCTGTATCACTAGTGAAAGAGTCCATACCAAATTTGAATTTTCAAATTTGTTTTGGCCTAAAACACGCAGAAATCATTTCAAAACTTCAGCAATCAGGAGTGGTTTTAATAACATCACTTTGGGAAGGATCCCCGAACATTGTAAAAGAAGCTATGGTTCTCAATAAGCCAATTGTATGCACGAAGGTTGGAGATACAGAATTACTGCTTGAAAATGTATCAGGCGCATTCTTGGTTGGTTTCGATGTTCAAGAGGTTGCGAATGGGATCAAAAAAGCTATCGCTTTTAGCCAAAGCGAAAGTAAATCAACAGGTCGTATGAGAATAGAGGAACTGAAGCTTGATAGTACAAGTATTGCGGAGCGATTAATCAACATCTATAAATCATAATGGTAAAGGGAGTTCTTATTATCGAAGGGCATGTTCAAGGGCTTTCTAATGCCCGCAGTGCCGCAGAACTCAATCTCCCTGTCTGGGTGATGCACAATGGCTCCTGTATTACCTCCCACTCTCATTCTTGTAAAAAATTCATTCCATGTAGTCCCTACGGCTCTCCGGAATTTATTGAAGAACTAGTAAAACTTGGTAAACAAAATAGACTTAAGGATTGGCTTATCTTACCATCGAACGATTATGCTGTTCTTAATATTGCAAAAAATATAAAAAAACTTGTTCCTTTTTACAAAACCTTTAGTTCAAGTATTGAGATCCTTAATACTATTGTGAATAAAAGCAAATTAATGGGGCTTGCTATAGAGTCGGAAATTGATATTCCCAAGACCTATGAAGAAATTCAATACAATGATTTTTTAGAACACGATTTTACATACCCACTCCTTACCAGGGGAATTATAGGTCAAGATTTTTATAAAAGAATTGGTGTTAAAGCCCTCAAAAGCGAAAACCTAAAGGAACTCAAATTAAATCTCATTCGCATTACAAATCACATTGATCTAAGCCAATCGATTACCCAAGAACTCATTCAAACAACAAATGGTCAAAAATCAGCAACAATTTCTACATGCTGTCTATGCGTTGAGGGAATCATTCTTAATTTATGGATGGGTGAAAAACTCAATGAGCATCCCATATCTTATGGGACAGCGACTCTCGCACGAAGTGTAAAAATAAAAGCGTTAGAAGAACCTGCTAAAAAACTAATAAAAGCGATTAATTATACGGGGATTTGTGAAATTGAATGGTTATACAATCCCAAGCAAAGAAAATATAACCTCATCGAAATTAATCCAAGAACATGGCTTTGGGTCGAGCTTGCAAAAGCCTCGGGAATTGATTTTATAAAAGATGTGATTCATATTTTAAACGGCGAAGAAATAACAAAAAATAAGTTTTATGAAAATCATGTTTATTGGTATAACCCGATAACATATTATCCTTTTAAATTTTTTGCAATAGTCAAAAACATACCCAATTTCAGTCCAAAAGGTAAAGTGGTGAATGCATTATTTAAAAAAGGAGATAATAAACCTGGTTGCGCTTATCTTTGGACTTTATTAAATATTATAAAACGAAGATGACGGTTTTATTTATTACTGGACACCCTGCTCAAATTCATAATTTTAGAATCGTTAAACAGCTTCTTGAAAAAAAGGGACACGACGTCCATTGGGTCTCTAGTAAGAAAGATATCAGTTTTCAGCTTTTAAAGCTCTACAACATAAAGTATACGGAAATTAGAAAACCTGACAAGAACCTATTTTCAAAGGCGAAGGCTTTATTTGTGAATACTCGAATTATCATGCGCGTATTAAGAACAAAAAAAGTAGACCTGATTGTATCGCGTGTATCCCCATTTGGAGCGCTAGCTGGATTTCTTTACCGCAAACCTCACATCGCATTAGCAGATACAGAGTCGTCTGGAATATATGATACAATCTTTTCTAAATTTATTCAAGTGTTAATAACATCTTTGAGCTATGCGCGAACACTAAGAAAAGATCAGGTAAGAATAGATAGTAATATAGAATTGTTTTATCTGCATCCTGAGCATTACGTATTACCAAAAGAAAATACGCCTTCATTGAAGATACAAAAAGATGAGCCTTATGCCTTACTAAGATTTGTGAATTGGGAAGCATATCATGATAAAGGACTTAGTGGTTTTACAAATGAAAATAAAATAAAAGTGGTTAACGAGCTACGCAAGAACCACATGAAAGTATTTATCTCCTCAGAAGGTGCATTGCCTGAAGAACTCGAACCTTTCAGAATTTCAATATCTTTTGATGAAATGCATGACGTTATTGCAAAGAGCAAATTATTTTTCGGTGAAGGCGCCTCAATGGCGGCAGAAGCTGCTGTTCTTGGTGTACCTGCAATTTTTCTCAATGACAATTGGTCAGGCAATGCTATAGATCTTGTTAAATACGAGTTGATGTACTGTTTCAAAAGTACATCGCAAGACCAGAATGAAGCCATTTCAAAAGCAATAGCAATTGCTACGATGACAGATAAAACTTATTACCAAAATAAACGGAAAATTTACCTAGACTCTAAAATAGACGCCTCCACTTTTCTTTGTTGGTTTATTGAAAACTACCCTGAAAGTAAAATTAAAGCATTAATAAAAACCTCTAATTTAGTCGATCTTAAGTAATGGATTTCACAATATATACCTATAAAAAATTACTGAATGCACTTCAAAATGCTGGTTACAACTTCCAAACCTTCGCTGAATTTATAAGAGAACCAAAAGAAAAAAGCGTAATGCTCCGCCACGATGTAGACAAACGACCAAGAAATTCAGAGGAATTTGCTAAAATTCAGAAATCTCTTGGAATCAAAGGGACCTATTATTTCAGATGCGTGCCAGAAAGCTATGATGAGCAAATCATCAGAAATATCTCGGAAATGAACCATGAGGTTGGCTACCATTACGAAGAAATGGATTTATGTCATGGGAATCTTGATTCGGCTCTTAAATTATTTGAAAAAAACATTACAAAACTACGCGAACTTTGTCCTATTGAAAGTATATGTATGCACGGAAGCCCAAGATCAAAGTATGACAATAAATCACTTTGGAATTCAAATAAATATTCTGATTATCAGGTTGTTGGAGAGCCATACCTAGACTTAAATTTTAACAAAATAGGATACCTTACCGACACGGGGCGCACTTGGAATGGAGCACGGTTCTCAGTACGTGACAAAGTAGATTCCAAGCTAGAATTTAACATTGCTTCAACACAAGAGTTCATCGGTGCATTAAATGAAAATAGACTTCCAAATCAATTAATGCTCACTTTTCATCCACAACGCTGGACATCTAATAAGACAGCTTGGTTTCAAGAGCTTCTAGTTCAAAACTTGAAAAACGTAGTGAAAAAGATTTTAGTAAGAAGAAATTAAAACGGTTTTATGATTCACACATGAAACGCGGTTGTATCTGGACAGAAAACAATAAGAGTCGTAAATCCGTGTTATCCCTTTCATTCGAATTCTCGAAGATGTATTCTAGTTAATTTTAAGATTTCAGATAATTGGCTTATTTTTGCTTGAACAAAGGAATACAAAGGATAGCTATGGAAAATAACGTCAATTTAGAGCACGACACTTCTGTTGAACTAGACGCTATGGTAGCCTTACTTGTAAAAAAAGCAGCCACAGCAAAAGAGTCACTTTTTAATGAAGAGTATTTGCTAGAACAACTCCTTCAATCCTTTCAGCTAAATAAAACACATAAATACTTTATTGATACCCAGCCATTAAATGAATTTAGAGATTTAGATGCTCATTTAAAACTAATGAATACAGAGTTGGACAACGAAAAACTCTATATTGGATTCGTGCAAACCTTAAGTGATTGGAGAAAATCTAAAACTATACTTCGAATCCCAATCATTGGTATGAGTTTTAGGATTTTCACCTTCTTTACCAAACGTGTCATTCCAAGACTAAATATTTATAAAAAAGTTGGTCTTCAGAGAAAATTCCATTTCCTTTCTAAGGCGGAATCAATTGGGCGGCTCATATATAATGGCTTTGAAGTTCAGGCTTTTTTAGAAATTAAAAACAGACATGTTTTTGTAGTCAAAAAAATTGGGCAACCTAAATCTGTAAAGCCTAGCTTTGGTCCTATTTTCAAAATGAACCGAATTGCAAAAAATGGAAAAATTATAGGTGTTTATAAGTTAAGAACTATGCATCCCTATTCTGAATTTGTATACGACTACATGGTTGTAAACCATGGATTTGGACCAGATGGTAAAATAAAAGATGATTTCAGAACATCAAGATGGGGTAAAATTCTAAGGAAATATTGGATTGACGAGCTTCCGCAATTAGTAAATCTATTTAATATGCAAATGAAACTAGTTGGTGTTCGTCCCGTAAGTGAATCTTATTTCAATAGACTACCTAAAAAATTAAAAGAAAACAGGGTGAAATATAAGCCAGGATGTATACCGCCATATGTTGCTTTAGATTTAGGAACTACTAAGGATGCAGTTTTAAAGGCAGAAGAAATTTATTTAGAAGAAAAAGAAAGGAATCCTTACACCACAGATTTGAAATATTTGTTTAAATCTATATACAAAATCATTTTTCAACGTAAACGGTCTGCATGATGAAATTAAAAAACCTTACTGCATTAATGTCGGTTTGTATTATTTTGTTTTCCTGTCGTAACAGTGATAATGTAATTTATTTTCAAGGCGAGTTCTCTAATATTGATCAAAAATATCATTCTACTTTTGTTCCTGTTATCGAAAAGAATGATTTACTGGATATCAAGCTTATTTCTCAAAATACTGAAGCATCTGCCTTGTTCACTCCAAAAATTGAAAATTCTAGAAACTCAATAACATATTCCTCCGGTGCACCCGCAAAAGAAGGTTTCTTGGTAAATCAGAATGGGGAAATTGAACTCCCTTACATTGGTGTGTTGGTTGTTGCAGGCCTTTCAAGAGATGAGGTTACGCTCGAAATTGAAAAAAGACTTTCAGAGTATATAAACGAGCCAATTATTAAAGTTCAAATTTTAAATTTCAAAGTGACAATACTTGGAGATGTAAGAAACCCTGGCACATTCAATATTCCAAATGAAAAATTATCTATCGTTGAAGCTATAGGTATTGCTGGTGATCTTAATATTACGGGTATGAGAAAGGATATAAAATTGATAAGAGAAATTGGAGGCTCAAGAAAAGAGTATAATATTGATTTTACGGACAAAAATATATTTAACGCAGACTTTTTCTTCCTAAAGCAGAATGACATTATATATGTTCCTCAAAACAGAGCAAAAATTAGTAATTCAAGTTTTAGTCAGATTTATCTTCCAATATTATCCACGCTTTCTATTTTATTGAGCACAATAAGTCTATTTAGATAGTGATTCAGAATAACAAAATCATCGAGTCTATACAGACTCAAGAAACAAATTACCGCGAACTTTTAATGTCGTATCTTTCAAAGTGGAAGGTATTTACTCTTTTATTGATCATTTGCATAGGAGGCGCTCATCTGTATTTGAGATATGCGAACCCGCTTTACGAGGCTCGTGCGACTATACTCATTAAGAATAGTCAGAAGATTGGTACTGGAATGTCCGAGACTTCTGTTTTCGAAGATTTGAGTGTTTTTGGAGAAAGCCGCTCAATTGAAAATGAAAAATCAATTTTGAATTCAAGAAACATTATGAGAAAAGTCATAATGGATCTTGGACTAAGACATGAATACTACGCCCTAGGTTCTGTGACTGGATTCAATCGATTTGAGCAATATAACAATTGTCCGATTCAAGTTGAATTCAGTTACGAGGATACTATTAAATTCATAAATTCAAGACATAAGCTCAATCTTGAGATTCAAGATCTCGAAAAGGTTCGAGTGAAAACTAAAGGTGGGGGAATTACCTATAAGTTTAATAAATGGTATCCTACTAAAAATAAAAAGTTCAATATCCGAATTGTCCCAACCAGTTACTTTACAAAAAATCAAATAGGTCGTAAAATTGAATACCACATGATTCCTCTTGAAGCATGTGTAAATAAATACTTAGCAAAACTCAGCATTCAACAAAATGCAAAAAACTCAGCAATATTACAACTTACAATACGTCACCAATCAAAAGAAAAAGCTGTTGATGTTGTAAATGAAATCATCTCAAAATATAATGAGGACGCCATAAGCGATAAAAATATGATTTCAAAGAACACTTCTGAATTTATTAGTGGAAGGGTCAAAGTAATCTCGAAGGAACTAGATAACGTTGAGGACTTAGCAAAGGATTTTAAAAATTCAAATGAACTTATAGACATATCATTCGAATCCCAAATTGGGTTAAACTACTCTAATGATATCCGCCAAAAGCTCATAGAGGCAAATACTCAATTGCAATTAAGTAACATGATGATCGAACATTTAGACAAGAATGATCAGAATGATGTTTTAATCCCGATTAATCTAGGCCTTGCTGACAACAGAATAGAAAGTACCATATACGAGCATAACAAACTTGTAATGGATCGATTAGATGCGCTTAAAACATCGAAAGAGAAGAACCCAATAATTATTAATCTTTCAGAGCGAATAAAGGAACTAAAAGCTAATATCAAAAACAGTATCAATAACTTAATTGAAGTCAAATTAAAAACGGTTAAAGAAATAGAAAAAGAGGAACGAAAAATTGAGGCCTCACTTACTAAAATACCGAAATTTGAAAAAGAACTTCGTGGTATAGTAAGACAACAGCAAATTAAGGAGTCGTTGTTCCTATATCTTTTACAAAAAAGAGAAGAGGCTCGTATAGCGCTAGCTGTGGGGCTTGGCAATGCTAAAATTGTTGACCCTGGGTATAGCAACGGTGTTATTGTATCTCCAAAATACAATGTAATTTACTCATTTTCGGTAATATTAGCGATTGTTCTAGGGTTTCTGTATGTGTATGTCAAAGGTGTACTGTACGATAAAGTCTATTCGAAATCAGATATTGATAAGTTTGGATTACCGTACATTGGAAATATCCCTCTCGGAGAAAAAAAATCAAATATTGTTATTTCTAAGGGTAGTAAAACTGCAATTTCTGAAGCATTCAGAACACTTCGAACGAATATTGATTTTATGATGCCTAGCAAAGGTCATGCGAAAACAATCTTAATAACCTCTTCAGTAGCAAAAGAAGGAAAGTCGTTTACAGCTGTAAACTTTTCACTTTCACTCGCACTATCAGGTAAAAAGGTACTTATCCTCGGTATGGATTTAAGAGCTCCAAAGCTGGAAGACTATATGGGGAATGATAGGTCAAAAGGAGTCACCAATTATATTGTTGACCCAAGTAAGTCATACGAGGATTATATATATACGACTGAACTCAATAATAATATTGATGTATTACCTTCAGGAGATATCCCTCCCAATCCCTCGGAATTGCTGATGTCAGACAAGGTCAATCATCTATTTAATGATTTAAAATCAAAATATGACTATATTATCGTGGATACGGCACCAATCGGCATCGTTAGCGATGCGCTACTTATATCTAAGCACGCAGATACGGTAGTATACGTCGTACGCGCACACCAACTCCCGAGAAAAATGCTGAATATAGCCGCAGATCTCAAAGCAGAAGATCGTTTACCAAATATGGCAATATTACTCAATGGAACATTTGGAAATAAAGGTTACGGTTACGGTTACGGATATGGATACGGCTATGGATACGGCTATGGGTATACAGAAGACTACTACGGTGATAATAGCACTAAGGGTAGTAAATTCAACCCACGAAATTGGTTTAAAAAGAAATAGATACTGGACAATGGTCGGATCCCATTATTTCATGGTGGATTTCTGCTGAAACCAATTTAGATTCAAGTTCCTTCGAAACCAAAAAATAATCAATACGCCAACCAATATTTCGCTTTCTAGCACCTGCCCTATAACTCCACCAAGAATACCGCTCTGTTTTTTCAGGATGCATAAATCGAAAAGAATCGATGAAACCTGAAGATATATATCGATTCATTCCATCAATTTCTTCTTGCATGTGACCCGCAGATTTATTGTAATTGGGCTTTGGGCGCGCCAAATCAATAGACTTATGAGCGACATTGAAGTCACCACAAATAGCCACAGGTTTCTTGGCCTCTAATTTTTTCAAGTAGTCACAAAAGTCAACATCCCACTTTTGGCGGTATGGTAATCTGAGTAATGTATTTCCTGAATTTGGAACATATACGTTGACAAGGTAAAAATCAGCGAATTCCGCGCACACTACTCTACCCTCTTGGTCATGTTCGTTACTATTAATTCCATAAGAAACAGAAATAGGCTCTTCTTTCGAAAGAATTGCCGTGCCTGAATAACCTTTTTTTTCGGCTTCATTGGCAAAAACGTGATACCCATCCAATGATGAAACAGCTTCTTTAACCTGCAATACCGTCGCCTTTGTCTCTTGAAGGCAAATTATATCAAAATCTAAAGCTTTCATATCAGAAACGAATGATTTCCCTACGATAGCTCTAATTCCGTTAACATTAAAAGAAAGGAGTTTCATCATTCGTTAGATTTGCATTGTTCTTCGGGCTTGGCTCCACAAAAACTGCAGGAACCTTCATCGTTTTGAAACATAGGATTATTACTTGCACAAGTACCTGCAAACTCACCATTTTTCTTCAATAGGATTTTAATTGCAATTCCTGCAAAGGCAAGAACAAGTAGTAGAATAGGAATTAAAAATGTCATTTAACAAAATTATTGGTTTTTCTTCATTAAAGCAACGAAGACACTGTTAATGTAACTCTCTTTTCGGGATTAAAAACCCCAATCCCAGCTCTAAATAATCTGCCTTGGCCCAATGACTTTTAATGGCAATATGACCAAACATACCATTTCGCCATTGATATCGCACTCCAACGCGATGGTATAGCGGACCATTTGGTTTATACCAATCCCTAACATAAGCACCCATTCCAAAAACAAAATGAATATGATTCATCGGAACAAAATAGGCCGCGTACAATCCTAGTTGGATTAAATTGAACTGTGATTTCTCTACCAAGGGCTCTACCTCAATATGAGATTGATTTGAAAAAATATCAAATCCAACTTCAACACCTGACTTAGGCCCCACTACTGACTTAGTGAAAAATGACGCCGCATATATCGGATATTTACGCAAGCCATAAGGCATCGTTTCTTTCAATGAGAAAATCCCGAGAAAACCTGAGTATATTTTTCTTGATTCGAACTGGTAACTTTTACTTATAGGTTTCTTAACCTTACCTATTTTTCTTCTGTAACCCAATGAAAAAAATGGCACATTTAATCCTAGATTTGGAACACGAAAAGCTGAATTACTAAAATGTGTCATATCAGCAGATAAACTAAAACTACTTTTTTCAAATGACATCTGAGCTTTTAAAGCCATTACAATCATCATATTTATATTTGATCCAATAGCAATGTTTTCAGGGTTAAAAATAGAATCATACTTTCTATTTGTCACACCAATCCCGCTGCCTAGCTTCCATGATAAATCAAATCTATTTACCCGAAAAAGAGGAAGATCGGTAAAACCATATGCAGCAAGATATCTACCAAGTATTTGATTATTACCCACGGAACCAATAAAAAGTGTTACACCAACGGTGGGGTTTTTAAACGATTCAACCCAAGAATCTTTTTGGTGTAATTCTCTGAAAAATGAAATTTCACTTGCCAAAGCCGTTTGCTCAGGAAGTTCGGCCATACCCCCCTTATGAGCTAACAAAAACCCTGCTTTAAGCTGATATCCCATACCCCATTCAGATTGAGAGATACAATTGGTAAGGCTGACAAAAAAGAAAAGGATAACAGAAAATATTTTCATTATTCCAAAGTTAAGTAATCAAAGGGATTAATCTTAAATTTACACTGAATATGGACCCACGCCTTCAAGCTTTCGAGCGCCTTTTAAATATTATGGATGACCTTCGAGCGCAATGCCCCTGGGATCAAAAACAAACCCTAGCTTCTCTAAGAAACTTAACCATTGAAGAAACATATGAACTTGCAGATGCAATAACAAAAAATGATCTTCAAGAACTTAAAGGCGAAATCGGGGACTTACTTTTACACATGGTTTTTTATTGCAAAATTGCTTCAGAAAAAAATGCGTTCACAATTACAGATGCCCTAAACTCGGTATGCGAAAAACTTATTCATCGACATCCTCACATTTATGGAGATATTAAAGTCGCTGATGAAGAAGAGGTTAAGAAAAATTGGGAAAAGTTAAAACTTAAAGAAGGTAAGAAATCTGTGCTTTCAGGAGTGCCTTCTTCTCTCCCTGCCCTCGTAAAAGCCACAAGGATTCAGGAAAAAGTAAAGGGTATTGGTTTTGAATGGAAAAATTCAGAAGATGTATGGTCAAAAGTAAAAGAGGAGTTAGAAGAGTTTGAATACGAAGTTGCTCAAAATTCGTCAGCACAGGAGGAGGAATTTGGAGATCTTATTTTTTCACTCGTCAATTACGCAAGATTTAAAAATATCTCTCCCGAATCCGCACTTTCCAAGACTAATCTGAAATTCATAACACGCTTTCAACTCATGGAGAAAATGATTCTTGAAAATGGGCAAAGTATTGCTGAGATGAATTTAGAGGCTATGGATGAGTTTTGGGAAAAGGCTAAGGATGTTTTAAAGAACAGATAATACCACTTAAAGTAATTCCTCAATAATGCGATCCATAGAGTAACCCTCAGCATCTGCACGATAATTGCGAACCAGTCTGTGACGGAGTATGGGTTTTGCAATAGCCTTGACATCCTCGATGTCTGGAGAATACTTACCTCTTAGCGCTGCATAACACTTTGCACCTACAATTAAGTATTGAGAGGCTCTTGGACCAGCACCCCATGTGATGTATTTTTCAGTTAACGGAGTGGTTTTGGAATTATCTAATCTCGTTTTTGCCACAAGAGAAACCGCATATTCTAAAACATTATCTGCTACAGGAATTCTTCGGATGAGATTTTGATAAGTAATAATTTGTTCTGTAGTCAAAATTACGTCTAATGACGCACTTTCATCTGATGTCGTTTTCTTAACGATCTCAAGCTCCTCCTCATATGTTGGATAATCAACCCAAACATTAAACATAAAACGGTCTAGCTGTGCTTCAGGCAATGGATATGTACCTTCCTGCTCAATAGGGTTTTGGGTTGCCAAAACGAAAAAAGGATTGGGCAACTTGTAAGTATTTCCTGCAGCAGTGACACTACCCTCTTGCATCGCTTCAAGCAATGCAGACTGAGTTTTCGGAGGTGTCCTATTGATTTCATCAGCCAAAATAACATTTGAAAATATAGGGCCATTGATAAATTTAAAACCTTTATTCTCATCTAATATCTCAGAGCCAATAATATCTGAAGGCATTAAGTCTGGTGTAAATTGAATTCTATTAAAACTCAGGCCAAGGGTCTGTGCTATCGTATTAACGAGAAGTGTTTTAGCCAAACCCGGCACGCCGACAAGAAGACAATGCGCACGAGATAAAATACTGATACATACTTGATTAATCACATCCTCTTGTCCAACAACCACTTTCGAAATCTCGGACTTTAAACGATTATAATTTACAACGAGTTCATCTATTTTATCTTTGTCAGACATATAATTATTTATTAGAAATAGGTAACCATTGATGCTTAAAATCACAATTCTGATATGACGCATCAACGCGTATGAAGGCATTAAATATTTTAGAATCTACCCATTTGGATGTAGTTCTTTGCTTCTTGTCATTTTCAGCTGCTGCCTTAATCAATGCATAGTCATCATTTAAATTGGCCTGATGTGGTTCATAACGATCTCTAAGTCGAACAATTCGAATTCCTTGTTTGCGCTCAAAAATATCTACATAGAGATTTGGAGCCGTTATATCACCTTTTTCCATAGCATCTGTAAGCAGGTAAATTTGTTGATCAACCTGATTCAAGTCTTCCATGTCCCATGTTTGATCTCCCGTTATAGGATTGGTTATTACACCCTGGTTTTGCATTGTTCTATCATCATTAGAATATTGCGTAACAGCCTCAGACCAAGTGATTTCATTTTGATTCAGTTTTTTATAGCAAGCCTCCATCTCAATGGATGCATCATTTATGGCGTCATTACTAAATTCTGGCATGTTTAATATATGTAAACATTCATAATCTTCACCCTTTCTAGAAACCAACTTAATGATATGAAAACCATATTGAGTTTCAATAATCTCAGATACTTCACCCACTGAAAGGCGGAATACCGCAGCCTCGAATTGTGGCACCATCATCCCTTTCGAAGCTTGAATTTTACCACCTTGAGAACCGCTACCGGGATCATCAGAATGGATTCTTGCCATCGTTTCAAAGGATTTACCTTCAATAAGGATTTGGTTTTGAATATCCTCAAGTTCTTTAACAGCGCGTAATTTATCCTCTTTTGTTATTTCAGGATACATAACGATTTGCTGAAAGCTCAACTTCATATTGATAAACGGGATACTATCTTTAGGAAGCATGTTGAAAAACGTGGATACCTCTTTTGGTGTAACAGATACGGCACTCGTAATGGTTCGTTCCATTTCTTGCGCTAGTATTTTATCCTTAATTACCGAACGGAATTCGTTTTTAATCTGAGCCGTGCTTTTTTCGTAGAAAGCCTCTAAAGCCTCTCTACCACCCATTTTGTTTTCAATGATTCTCAAGCGATTTTCCATTTCTGCATCAACTTGCTCGTCAGGAATAATGATACTGTCTAGCTTGGCTTGATTTACAAGTAATTCTTGTATCATTAGTTGTTCAAGAACAGTACATGAAAAATTAAAATTAACGTCTAATTCAGACTGCTTTGCCTGAAGCTGCTGTTGTTCTAAATCGGATAAGAGAATGATATTGTCACCGACTTGCGCAACAACCTTATTAACAAGTTTCCCTGGTTGTGCATTGGCATTTAAACAAACAAATAAAAAGAAAGAAAGAAATAATCTATTCATTCGTCCCCAAATTATAAAGAACGTTATCGTAAATCCTTACTGGATATTTTTCAACAAGTTCTTTCATCCAATATTTTTCTAAATGGTTCTGATAATCAGAGATTACAGCACCTTTAATTTCTTTAAGTTCTTTCGGCATTGACGGAAGCGCTTCATTTACAACTACAACATAGTACTTGTCTTCAAATTCATACCCTTCATTTCGCCCTGTGTTAAAACTCCTACCTTTTAAATAGGGTATGGATTTCTGGATATACTTGTTCATCTTAACATCTAAGTTCAGTTCAGATTCTTTGTTAATAGCTTCCAAAATCACCTTACTATTGTTTTTCTTCTTTTTAAGCATTTTGTATACACGTTGGGAAACGTCGACAGATGCGCAGATAAAAATTGTCGCATCGATGCGGTCTGGCCACATATACTTTGTCTTTTGCGTTTCGTAATATGCTTTCAAACCTGTAGTGTCCTTTACCGCTTTATTCCAAACCTTATCCGACATTACTTCATACAAGATTATACCATCGTGATACTCCTGCACAAGCGCTTTATATTCTGGATATTTTGATGCCAACTTTGATTCTTCGTATGCCAAGACGCCCTTTTTCACCCAGGCTTTGTATTGTGAATCGACAATGTCTTGAAAGGATTTCCCTCTTCCATTTCTAAATGTCCTTCGAAGGTGATCTGTGAAATCCGTTTGACGGTAACTCCTGTCACCAATCGTAAAAAGAACATTATCAATCTTCAAGCTATCATCCGTCCAATTTCCTATAAAAAATGAAGAATCAAGATTTTCTACAAACCAATCTAAATATTGCTTCTCGCCTTCTTCAAATCCGTATTTTGCCTTGAGCTTCGTCACAAAAACATCCTGTGTTTTTTTTGATCTTTCATCCTTATTCACACGCTTTTGCAGCTCTTTTTTCATATCATTAAAAGAACGTAAATCATTCCATTCCAATCTGCGAATAATATGGTAGCCGTAATCAGTTTTAATAGGTTTAGAAATTGCACCATCAGTTTGAATTGAGAAAGCAGCATCCTCAAAAATAGGAACCATTCTTTGAGAAGTTCCTGAACCAAATAATGGAAGCTCGCCACTTTTTCTTGAAGATGAAGGATCATCCGAATATTTTGCCACCATATTCTTCCACTTTTTATCCGTTAAAGAATCTTGCAACAGGGCATAAATTTCATTTATCTTTCTCTCAGCACTTTTTTGTTCTTCTTCGGAAGATTCTGACGGCGATGAAATCATTAAGTGTGCACACTTCGTAGTACCTCTTGCCGGTCTTCGATCAGTAACCGAAAGAATGTGATAACCAAACTTTGTTCTAAAAGGCATAGAAACAGACCCAACATCAGTTGTGTAAGCCATTTCTTCAAAAGAATAAAGCATTTGAAAAGCTGTGAAGAATCCTAAATCCACGGCATTCCCTTCTGTTCCATTTTTTGACCTCGCCACGATTTCAAAATCTTCACCATCGATAATGCGCTTTCTAAGTCCCAATAATCTATTATATGCTTTTGCTGTATCTTCAACTTTTGCATTTGGTTTTAAACGAATCAGAATGTGAGAAGCTCGTACCTCTGTCTTCAACCGATTATAGGCTTGAGCAACCATTGCCTTGTTTTCTATACTGTCAATTAAATAAGGCAGAGCAAGCTGTTTTCTATATCCTTCAAGTTCTTTTTTTAGCTTTGGAACAGTATCGTATCCTAACGCCTCTGCTTCTGCTACCTTTAACTTAAACTTCGTGAAGAGTTCCATATACTCATCGAGGGAGGCTTTATCATATTTAGGAGCGTCATTGTTTTTGAGATAAATCTGTAAAAACTCACTTTTTGTGACTTTTTGACCGTTTATTTCCATTACTACCTCTTCTTGAGCATTAATGTTAGATAGTAAAAGAAGAAGGGTTGAAAAAAGAAGAATTGTTTTGTTTAGCATTTTAATGAGTTTATTATTTGATACTATAATTGGGAGCCTCTCTTGTAATCGAAACATCATGAGGGTGAGATTCTCGAACACCCGCTGAGGTGATCCTTACAAATTTTGAGCCTTTTAATTTATTTACTGTAGGTGAACCACAATACCCCATACCTGCACGAATCCCACCAATAACCTGATACATTACCTCCGAAAGCTTTCCTTTATAAGGAACTCTACCAGAAATGCCTTCGGGTACTAATTTTTTCACATCATCCTCTGCATCTTGAAAATATCGATCTTTCGACCCCTGTTGCATGGCCTCTATGGATCCCATCCCACGATAGGACTTGAACTTACGTCCCTCATATATTATGGTTTCTCCGGGAGATTCTTCTACTCCAGCGAACATAGACCCAAGCATAACAGAATCAGCTCCGGCCGCCAATGCTTTTACAATGTCGCCAGTGTAACGAATACCGCCATCTGCAATAACAGGAACACCAGAACCTTCGATAGCGTTAGCCACTTCATTCACTGCAGTTAGCTGAGGAACTCCAACTCCAGCAATGATTCTCGTAGTACAAATAGAACCAGGACCGATACCAACTTTTACGGCATCTGCTCCCGCATCAACTAAATATTTAGCAGCCTCTGGTGAGGCAATATTACCGACAACAACATCAAGTTCTGGGAATTTAGACTTTACTTCTTTCAGTTTAGTCACTACTCCTTTTGTATGACCATGTGCCGTATCAATTACTATCGCATCAACTCCAGCATCAACCAATTTTTCTACACGCTGAATCGTATCGTCAGTTACACCAACAGCAGCGGCAACTCGCAAACGTCCAAGATTATCTTTACATGACGTAGGATGTTCCTTAACCTTTATAATATCTCGGTATGTTATCAATCCAATTAACCGGTTAGATGCATCTATAACAGGTAATTTTTCAATTCTATTTTCTTGCAAGATTACTTCTGCATCGCTAAGTGATATCGATTCGAGCGTCGTA
Organism: Crocinitomicaceae bacterium; assembly: GCA_029251865.1. Classification (GTDB taxonomy): domain Bacteria; phylum Bacteroidota; class Bacteroidia; order Flavobacteriales_D; family Crocinitomicaceae; genus UBA952. The sequence goes on from JAQXCN010000060.1 coordinate 51,151, forward strand.
ATTAGGTTTTTAGAAGTCATAACCTCTCTAATAGGGCGTTGAATATTTTTTTCAAATCGTAAGTCCCTATTCGTTACAATACCAATCAGTTTTTTGTCGCCATCAACAACAGGTATTCCACCAATGCTATTTTCCTTCATAAGAAGCAATGCATCACTAACGACTGCGTTTTGATCCAATGTAATAGGATCTATAATCATACCACTCTCAGATCTTTTTACCTTACGAACATTTTTAGCTTGGTCTTCAATAGACATGTTTTTGTGAACCACACCTATGCCGCCTTGTTGTGCAATAGCTATTGCCATGTTCGCCTCTGTTACAGTATCCATTGCTGCAGATACGATTGGCGTATTCAACTGAATATTTCTTGAAAATAAACTTTTCAGTTGAACCTCACGGGGCAAGACCTCTGAATATGATGGAACAAGGAGCACATCATCATAGGTTAAACCTTCCTGAATTTCTGATAAATTTTTTAGAGACATAATGAACCTATTAGTGAAAATAAATTCTTGCAAATTTAGAAAAAAAAGACTTGACATAAGAATTAACCATAGATTACTAATGTTAATATTCTGCAATTTTTTGAATCAGAACCATTATTTCTGAAAACTTGCCTTGTGAAAAAAGGAATCCATGTCTTTTGCTGCTTTTTCTTTGTAATGTTTTGGGCAACATGCTTTGCACAACGTCAAGACATTGACACCTCTCGCATGCTGCAGCTTTCAGGCGTAGTCGTTTCAGAGCAAGACCTCACTCCAATGCCTTATATTACGGTTTACGATAAATCCATAGGACGTGGTGTAATTGCAGACTACTATGGCTATTTCTCCACGGTTTCTTTTCCAGGTGACACCTTGTTTTTTTCCTATTATGGATACAAGACTTCAACCTATATTGTTCCTGATTCACTCGATGAAAATAGATACAGTATTATTCACATGCTTCAACAAGACACGATAAATCTTCCTGAAGTCACGGTATACCCATGGCCTTCAAAAGAGGACTTCGCTAAATTTTTTGTAGAAATGAAACCATATGACGATGCCATAAGACGTGCTCAAAGAGAATTGTCCGGAGAGTCACTTGCCTTCGTTGCAGCAAGGCTAGATGCAGACGCCTCGCTCGCAAGCGGTCTTGTTGCCAATCAGAGGTATACCAAATTATATACGAACGGACAACTTCCTGGGAATAATTTACTCAACCCCTATTCCTGGGCGAAGCTCATAAAGGATTGGAAAGAAGGAAAACTCAAAAAAGAGTAAATCAACGCGGATAGCACAAGAAATACTTCTCAACCGGTTTGGCTAGAGCGGATATATTTAAATTATCTGAAGCCTCGGATAAATCAACAACATCACCAGACTTAAGTAGCAAGTTGATATTTTGAAACTTTTGATTATACGCTTTATTGACGAGCTTATCCGAAAACACTAGAAAATTCAAATCCATATCTTTGTATAGATCAGTCGCTAACAGTTTCGCTTTAACATTGGCAATATCATTATCCGAAAATGGCTTTTTAGATATCTCAATCTGGAAGAGTTGTCTGTTGACAATTGACGAAGAAAGAAAATTAAGGGTTGCGTCATTGTGCTTGGACCAAACTTTTAGACTTTGTAAGATATCATAGTCATCAAGCAAAGCGAAATTCTCAAGAACATCTTCATTATTTTCAAAATCTTCTTTTGAGACATCTTTATTTAGAAAAAAAGACAAGGCAGGACTGCTAAACATCTCAATTTTTTTACGAGTCAACCATTTTGCCCTTCTCAATGCATAAATTAGCATATACTCTGCTGCAACAACTGTTTTGTGAAGATACACTTGCCAATACATTAGTCTGCGCGCTACGATAAATTTCTCGACTGAATAAATTCCCTTTTCCTCAATTACCAATTGACCTTTATACACAGCCAGCATCTCGATTAGACGTTCGCTTCCAATAATACCTTCACTCACACCGGAAAAGAAGCTATCACGATTTAAATAATCTAGACGATCCATATCGAGTTGACTTGAAACAAGTTGATGCAAGAATGGCTTTTCATGTTTATCTTCGAAAATTCTTAAAGCTAGTCTTAAGTCAGGGCCAAATGTTCGTTCCAAGCTCTTTATAAAATAGGCTGAAATATCCTCGTGATTGACAGATTTTACTATGTCAAATTCTAGGGCGTGACTGAATGGACCGTGTCCAATATCGTGCAATAATATTGCAAGTAGCACCGCTCTTTTCTCCTCATCACTTATTAGGCAGCCCTTTTTTTGAAGGACCCTTAAAGCTTTACCCATGAGATGCATTGCACCAACAACATGCTGGAAACGCGTGTGAACAGCTCCGGGATAAACGAGATGACTTAATCCAAGTTGAGAAATCCTACGCAACCTTTGCAAATATGGATGTTCGATTACATCAAAAATAAATTCATCAGGAATCGAAATAAAACCATAGATTGGGTCGTTAATGATTTTCTTCTTGTTGTTTCGATTTCGATTCGCTTGCAAATGTTTACTTTTAATAATTACCTCAAAAATAACGTAAAAGAATGACTAATTCAGGAAATATACTTTGGGCAGATGATGAAATAGACCTTCTAAAACCACATATATTATTTTTAGAATCAAAGGGCTACACCGTTCAGGGGGTGACAAATGGTCTTGATGCACTTGAAAAAGTGCAAGAATCATTTTTTGATATCGTTTTTTTAGATGAGAATATGCCCGGTCTCTCAGGACTTGATACACTTACTCGTATTAAAGAAATCAAACCCAACCTTCCTGTTGTTATGATTACAAAAAGTGAGGAGGAACATATTATGGAAGATGCCATCGGTTCGAAAATCGCAGATTATTTGATTAAACCCGTAAATCAAAATCAGATATTAATTAGTCTTAAGAAAAACCTTCAAGCCAGGCAACTGGTAAGCGATAAAACAAGTTTGAATTACCGACAAGAATTTCGTCAACTTGGCATGCAATTGAGCAATAGATTGAATACGGAAGAATGGAAAGAAATGTACGCGAAGTTGGTATACTGGGAATTACAACTTGATAAGATAGAGGACTCTGGCATGAGTGAAATCTTTGAAATGCAAAAAAAAGAGGCCAACCAACTTTTTTGTGGTTTTATAGAGAATAATTATCTAAACTGGCTTAACGGGGTCGAGGAATCTCCCCTTTTTATTCATAATATGATAAAAGATAGGATCCTAAAGGAACAAATTGAAACCAAAACACTTGTCTTAGTCATTGACAATTTACGCTATGACCAATGGAAAGTATTAGAACCTGTATTCAATAAGTATTTTGTTAAAGAACACGAAGAAATTGCATTTAGTATTCTACCAACAGCAACACAATATGCACGTAATTCATTTTTTGCGGGACTTATGCCATCAGAAATTTCTAAAAAGTACCCTCAATTTTGGAAAAACGAAGAGGACGAAGGAAGCAAGAACTTATATGAAAAAGAGCTTCTTGAAACCAATCTCAAACGTTTAGGAAAATCTGATTTAAGATGGTCTTACAATAAAATCACAAATGTAAAAGCCGGTAAAAAGCTTGTCGAGCAATTTCATAAACTCAAAGAAAATGATGTGAATTTCCTTGTATATAACTTCGTGGATATGCTCTCCCATGCCCGCACTGAAATGGAGGTTATTCGCGAACTTGCAGATGATGAATCAGCATATCGCTCACTAACAATATCATGGCTCGAACATTCACCATTACTAGATGTTATTAAACAAGCCGCTGATGAGAAAATGAAATTAGTAATAACAACCGACCATGGTACAATTAAGGTGAATCAACCTGTTAAAATAGCAGGTGAGCGAAATACAAATACTAACCTTAGATACAAAGTTGGAAGAGGATTAGGTTATAAAGAAAAAGATGTCTTTGTGGTTAAAAATCCGCAGGATGGCTTCTTACCTAAACAGAAAATGTCAAGTGAATTTGTTTTTGCGAGAGAACAGGACTTTTTTGTTTATCCGAATAATTACAATCACTTCGTAAATTATTACGGAAACACCTTTCAACACGGCGGTATTTCACTGGAAGAAATATTAATACCATATATAGAAATGATCGCAAAATAAATGGCCCTCTGTGGAGGGAATCTGTTTGCTTTGCTTAATTTTGTAAAAGTTCGTAAAGAATGACGGAAACACCAGGATATATACAAAAAATAAGGGCAGACTTCCCAATACTTCAATCGAAAGTACACAACAAACCCTTGGTCTATTTTGACAATGCTGCAACAACCCAAAAACCCAATTTGGTAATAGAAAGGATCAAAAACTATTACGAGAAACAAAATGCAAATATCCATCGGGGCGTTCATCATTTAAGTCAGGTGTCTACCCAAGATTACGAAGATGCAAGAATTAAAATCCAGCATTATATTGGGGCATCAAAATCTTCTGAGATTATATTTACAAAAGGCACAACCGACGGAATTAACCTTATTGCCTCATCTTTTGGTGCATTACTGAAAGAAGGAGATGAAATCTTAATAAGTGCAATGGAGCACCACTCCAATATCGTCCCTTGGCAATTGCTCGCTGATGCTAAAAAAATCGAGTTAAAAATAATCCCAATAGCTCAAGACGGCACACTCCTAATGGAGGAGTTTGAGCGCTTACTTACTGCAAAAACAAAACTTGTTTCTATTACACATATTTCAAATACTTTAGGAACAATTAATCCTATTGAAAATATCATTTCGAAATCACATGCTTTTGGTGCCAAAGTACTTGTTGACGGGGCACAGAGTATTCAACATGGTGAAATTAATGTTTCAACCTTGGATTGTGATTTTTTTGTGTTCTCAGGGCACAAAATTTTCGGACCTACCGGAATAGGTATTCTTTACGGCAAGGAACAGATTCTTGATGAAATGCCACCTTATCAGGGAGGAGGAGATATGATCAAAAGTGTGAGTTTTGAAAAGACGACTTTCAACGAACTACCCTTTAAATTTGAAGCAGGAACTCCCAATATAGTTGGTGGCATTGCTTTGGGTTCAGCCATAGAGTATATTGAATCTATCGACAAACAAAGCGCCTTTGAATACGAGAAAAACCTTTTAAAGTTTACTGAAAAAGAACTCCTTAAGATTGACGGTCTAAGAATCTTTGGGACAGCTAAAGAAAAAACAAGCTTGGTTTCTTTTAATGTAGGCGACATTCATCCTTTCGATATCGGAACCCTGCTTGACAAACAAGGTATTGCTGTGCGGACTGGTCATCACTGCACACAACCTTTAATGGATTTCTATGAGATTCCAGGTACCCTGCGTGCTTCTTTTTCCATTTATAACACGGTTGAAGAGGTTAGTCAATTTTTAACCGCGCTGAAAAGAGCAATATCAGTTTTATCATGAGTACATTTCAAGAAAAGCAATTGGCAATAATCGCTGATTTCGAAGTTTTTGATGATTGGATGGATAAATATGAGCTCATCATAGAATTAGGTAAAGAAATTGAAGGTATTCTGCCTTCGGATAGAAATAATCAGCAACTTATTGATGGCTGTCAATCTCGGGTCTGGTTAGATTCGTCGTATGCAAACAATGTCATGCGTTTTTCCGCTGATTCAGATGCCATAATCACCAAAGGGATTATTGCAATGCTGATTAAAGTTTTTGATGGAGAAACCCCAAAAACGATACTTAAAGAAGACATCTTCTTTATTAATAAAATAGGCTTACAAGAACACCTTTCTCCGACAAGAGCAAACGGTCTTCTTGGAATGGTGAAAAGAATGAAAATGGACGCCTTAAAACACGTGTAATGGAGGAATTAGAAAATACTATAGTAGAAGTTTTGAAATCAATATTTGACCCGGAAATACCCGTCGATATTTATGAACTTGGCTTAATCTATGAAGTTAAAATTGATGCCGAAAAAAATGTTGCCATAGACATGACCCTAACCTCACCGAATTGCCCTGTGGCTGAGACTATGCCAAAAGAAGTTGAAGACAAAGTTGGTGAAATCGACGGTGTAAAATCCTCCAAAGTGGAAATAGTCTTCGACCCTCCATGGGATAAAGATATGATGAGTGAAGAGGCTAAGTTAGAACTTGGTTTTCTATAACTACTTTAAATAAACCTCTACCCTTCTATTCAAGGCACGACCTGCACTCGTCGAGTTAAGAAATTTCGGCTTCAATTCTCCAAAAGAGACAACTTCGATGCTCTCGCTTGAAATTCCTTTACCCATTAAATATTTCTTTACAGAATTTGCCCGTCTTAAAGCTATACTTTGATTCAAAGACTCATCACCCGTAATATCAGCGTGACCAGCGATTAAAATCTTAGAACCTGGCATTGTCTTTAATAAATTTGCTGTCTCATTTAAAACAGGATAAAATCTAGATTGCACAACTGATTGGTTCAAACCAAAATTAATATCTCCGATAGAAGTTAAACCTGTCTTGTCCAATACTGGTACTGGAGATGGTTTCACATCAGGCGTTGGTGTTACATCTGGTGTTGGTGTAACATCTGGTGTTGGTGTTACATCGGGCGTTGGTGTTACATCTGGTGTTGGTGTTACATCTGGTGTTGGTGTTACATCTGGCGTTGGTGTTACATCTGGCGTTGGTGTTACATCTGGCGTTGGTGTTACATCTGGAGTTGGTGTAACGTCGGGCGTTGGCGTGACATTCGGTGTGGGAGATGAATCAGGATCAACATCAGGGATGGGCGACACGTCAGGTGTTGGCGTTGGCACAACTGCTATATCCAGAGAATCAATAACTTTTTCTTTACCATTACAGTCCACTAGAGCACCGTTAGGCGTATTCTTCTCTTGATCTATAAAATTAATAATTCCATCCCCATCATCATCATCAAATTTCTTTTGGAGCACTACGTTTGCACTATCTAGTTTTTGAATCTCATTCTGTAAATATGACATATCTGGAAAGCACGGAGAGTAAGCCCAGTCCATGTGTTGCTCGTGTTTCCCTAAGTAAATATTAAAACCAATCGACGCATTTGCTAAAAAAGAATCAAAGCCTCTTTTTGCGTGTGAATTCGTCATATCAAACTTTTTTTGTTGATAAACGTGCCATATAAATGAGGCATCTACAAATAAAGCAACGCGTTTCCCTAATTTAACTTGAGGGGTGAAACCAAACATAAAGTTGACCATGTTTTCATTTTCACCATCAAAACTAAGATCACTCTGGAGCATAGAAAAACCAATACCGGTATGAAAAAGTAAGCTAATGTGATTCGTGAAATTCTCAAACATAAGTAGTCTTCCAACATCAGCAATTCCCTGAAATGAAGTTCGGAAGTAATTCGTTTGAAATTCGTTACTTAAAACATCGCCTACAGAGCCATTCGTTATACGATCATACCCTCCATCAAATTTAATTCCATATTTGTTGTTAAACATGTATCTAATACCACCAGAAACATGAAACAAGTCATAGGTATTTGAAAAATAACCCGTCGTGTAGGGTTTTACGGCATTCGTAAGACCACCACCCAAATCAAGTGACCATTTATTATTTTGCTCAAATTGTCCAACAACGTTTGAGGATAATGACAAAACGAAAATAACGACAAAAAACTTATACATAGTTCAACCTTTGATTAATCAACAAATATAGGACAAAATAAAAGAATTACTTCTATTCTTGTTTAACGAAAATAAACTTCCTTAACTGAAAGTTTAATGCATCATAATACTCTAAAACTAAATCTCTATTAGTTAAAAGAATGACCTTGAAGGTGTTCTGATATTGATCTTGACCAAACATGAGCGTCTGTGATTCAGAATCGTAAATTAATGCTGTACTTGAAAAATCCATCGTGAATTGAGACAACACATTATTAACAGGGATTGCAAATAAGCAAGACCCTATCACATAGGAGTTTTGAAAATTAAAATGTATTTCACCCTGGGGGTCGTAAATTATGGTCTCTTGAAGTTGCCCGTCAGTAATCATCATCCTTGATAAATCCCAACTTCCTTTTGCTGTCTCTTCAAATCTCTTTTCCTTAGAACATGACCCAAGTAAAAGACACAATAAAAAGAAATGGAAAACTTTCATATCTCTGAAGAAAAAGCAATTGTCGAAAAAACATTCAAACCAGTTAACATTGATTTTGGTTCAATATCAAATCGTGCACTGTGAACATTATGGGTTATACCTTTGGCGGTATTCCCTACTCCCAAACGAAAAAAACAAACTGGGACTATATGGCTGTAAAAAGCAAAATCCTCTGCAGTCATACGCAATCCTAGATCATGCGTTTTATCCTTACCCAATATATCTTCTGCTAGGTTTTTAACGGTCCGAGTAAGTTCTGTATGGTTTTTTAAGAATGGGTAACCTTTCGAAATATTTACATCAATTTGACCTCCATACTTTTCTGAAACCCCCTTCGCTATTTCCTGCAAATGCTCTTTCGCCTCTCTGCGCCAGTTCTCATCCATAGTACGAAAAGTGCCTTTTATGTGCGCTTTCTCGGGAATGACATTTGTAGAGCCCAGCGCCTCAAATCTACCAAAGTTGATTACACTTGGAACGTCTTTGGGTGTACTCGAATTTATATAATTTTGAGCTGCAATAATAAACTCTGCACCCATAAAAAGCGGATTAATCGTTTGACCTTTAAGAGCACCATGACCTCCTTTACCTTTAATCGAAATATGTAATTCATCACTTGAAGCCATATACAAACCCTCCCTAAAACCACAATTTCCAAATTCAAAATCAGGGTAAACATGCAACGCAAACATTTTAGAAACTTCAGGATCATTTAATCCGCCTTCGTCAATTATTAGGTTTGCACCACCGGGATTGACTTCTTCGCCAGGTTGAAAAATCAGCTTGACTGGCCGAGGAAGATGGTCTCTAAATGAAAATAGAATTTCAGCTAAACCAAGAAGGATAGCAGTATGAACATCGTGGCCACATGCATGCATAACACCATCATTCCGGCTTTTATACATAACATCATTGAGCTCTTGTATCGGCAATGCATCAAGGTCAGCCCTAAACGCAATACATTTGTCATCTTCCAAATGGTGTTTAGCATAAATGGTAGTAATCACTCCTGTCCCTCCAATAAATCGAACATCATCTAAACCAATATCTAATAACGTTTCTTTGACAAATTCAGCGGTCTTAAATTCTTTATACGAAAGTTCAGGTTGCATATGAAGATGTTCACGATACGCGCACATTTTTTCAAAAACAGCATTAGTTTTGGAAATTAGTTGCTGCTGATCAATCTTCATTGGTCACAATTGATTGGTAGCCTGAAACAATAAGTTTAATAGACACCAAGGCCATTAAAATTCCAAAGAGGAATTTAACAAGACTTGGACTTAACTTTAAAGAAAGCTTTGATCCAAAATAAGCACCCACAAAAAAAGTAATGGCTATGACCAAACCATACTTCCAGTGAACATTTCCATCTTTCCAATAATTCATTAGTCCTAACCATACTACGGGCATTGCTAGGACAAAAAGACTTGTTCCTTGGGCTTCATGTTGTGTCAAGCCTAATAAAAAAACAAGACCTGGAACAATAATAATACCCCCACCTACACCCACAAAGCCGCTGAGTATTCCCGCAAATATTCCAATTGAAGCAAGCACTAAAATCGTTTGTAAGGTCATTTGTGTGTTTTTTTAAAATTAAACATTCTATTCGATTAATAAATTGCAACCTCGAATATCTGTATTTTGGATTCGCCCCAATATTTCGAATCCACCACCTCGCTTTATACCTAAATCATCTGTAGCAATAAAACTGCAACTGTAAACATTTGCAAGATCAATTATATTCAAGCCTGAACTTTTCATTCCGTTATTTAATGTCAATGGATCCGATGGGTCACGAAAAAAAACCTTAAGCCAAGGTGGTGTTTGAAATACCAAATCCTCTTGACAATAACCCTGAGATAAGAGCTCTGTCATCCCATACTCTGAGTATAGCTTCGGGATATTTAATTCTTTACAAAGCAACTTATGCATCTCTGCTTTTGAGAGCTCTTTCCTGCGCCCTTTCATACCTCCAGTTTCTACAACAACACATGATGAAAGATCAATTTTCAACTCAATTAAGTCCAACAAAGAGTATGATACACCAAACAATAAGACGCGTCTTCCTTCTTTTTTTGCGGCCTTAATAAGCTTTGGGATTTCCTCTGGTGTGTTTAGAATAAATTTAGAGTGCTGAGAACCACTTTTTCGCATAAGTGCGGAGACCATATACACAAGACTAGAATCACCTTGTTCCATGTAGTTCGGAAGTAACCCTAGAATAACAAATGAATCTGGTTTGCCTATAAAGTATTCGAATGTTTTTTGGAATGACGCCTCGTACAACATTATATCTTTTACAAAATGCTGACTTCTTATGCCTTGAGTACCACTGCTCTTAAAAATACTTTCACCTGTGGTAAAAGTTTCGCTTGAAACAACCTTATGTGTCTTGAAAAAAGAAATAGGTAAAAATGGAATATCTTCAATACACGATGGTACTTCACGATTTAAAGCAAGAACATAGTCAGAGTAGACAGAACAATGCTTGATTTGATATTGAAATACTGCATGTACTAAATCCTCAAAATTTTGTACCGTTAATTTTTTAAATATTTTTTGTGTCCACTCCACAACTACAAAGTTATTTAAAGTCTTTGAAAATCAATAAAGTCATTACTTTTGAACTGAAATTAATTGGATTTGTTTATACAACCAATAAAAACAGATAAGATTGAATAGAACTTGTGTATTATTGTTACAGTTGGGCACCCCCGATAGTCCATCGACGAGAGATGTCAGACGGTACCTCTCTGAATTTCTTAATGATCCAAGGGTTATTGATTTACCCTATGTATTAAGAAAAATACTCGTAAACGGTGTTATTGTGCCGTTTAGAGCACCGAAATCAGCCAAAATTTATAAGGAACTTTGGGAAAAAAGTGATAATGTTTCTCCGTTAATGACCCATACGGAAAATGTAAAAAAACTTTTACAGGAAAAGTATAATTCCGATGAAGTTATCATTGAATACGCTATGCGTTATCAAAACCCATCAATGGATTCGGTAATGGAAAAAATCCGAAAAGAAAACTTCGATCATATTGTGATCTTACCTTTATTTCCTCATTACGCTAGTGCCTCTGGCGGTTCAGCTATAGAGAAGGCCATGAGAATTATTAAAGATTGGTGGGTACTTCCCAAAATAAGTGTAATCAACCAGTTTTGGGACAATGAGGGCTATATTAATTCAATAGTAGAGCGAAGTAAAGCATTCGATATTAAAGCTTATGATCATATATTATTCTCCTACCATGGACTTCCCAACAGGCATGTAGATAAAGTGTATGAAGGCAGCGATCTCTGTTCAGACCAACCTTGTGAAAGCGAAATAAATGAAAAAAACAAATTGTGCTACAAAGCAACGGCTTATGCAACGACGCGATTAATAGCTGAAAAATTAAATCTAAAAGAAAAGGATTATACCGTATGTTTTCAATCCAGACTTGATAAAAAATGGTTAACGCCATTTTCTGACCAGGTCGTAGAAGACTGGGCAAAAAAAGGAGCTAAAAAACTACTCGTATTTTCTCCTGCTTTCGTTGCAGATTGTCTAGAAACCATTATTGAAATTGGTACCGAGTATCAAGAAATATTTGAAGAATTTGGGGGAGAACATGTGCATCTAGTCCCTAGCAATAATGACCATCCCAAATTCATAAACGGTCTAGAGCAATTAATTAATAACGAGCTTTAGTTGATTCCTGCGCATTAGTTTTATAATTTTGCAACTTAAATAGAAAAGAATGTCTAATACAACAGAAAAATTAACCTATAAGGTTAAAGATATTTCCCTCGCTGAATGGGGTAGAAAAGAAATTAAATTAGCCGAAGCAGAAATGCCAGGTCTGATGAGTTTAAGAGAAGAATACGGTGCTGCTAAACCTTTAACCGGTGCACGTATTGCAGGATGTCTCCACATGACTGTGCAAACCGCTGTTCTTATTGAAACATTAGTTGAATTAGGTGCCGATGTAACATGGTCATCTTGTAACATCTTCTCAACCCAAGACCACGCTGCTGCTGCTATTGCCGCTGCAGGTGTACCTGTATATGCTTGGAAAGGTATGAATGAAGAAGAGTTTGACTGGTGTATTGAACAAACCTTATTTGCATTCAAGGATGGTGAGCCATTAAACATGATTTTAGATGATGGTGGTGACCTAACCAATATGGTTTTTGATCGCTACCCAGAGTTAACGGCAAACATCAAGGGCTTATCTGAAGAAACTACAACAGGGGTTCATAGACTGTACGAAAGAAAAAATAATGGCACACTTGTAATGCCGGCAATCAACGTAAACGATTCGGTAACCAAATCTAAATTTGACAACAAATACGGATGTAAAGAATCATTAGTTGATGCTATCAGACGTGCTACAGATACAATGATGGCAGGAAAAGTTGCTGTTGTATGTGGATACGGTGATGTTGGTAAAGGTTCTGCTGCTTCACTTCAAGGTGCAGGAGCAAGAGTTATTGTTACAGAAGTGGATCCAATTTGTGCATTGCAGGCAGCAATGGACGGATTTGAAGTCAAAAAACTAGATTCTGTCGTCAATAATGTAGATATCGTAGTAACTACAACAGGAAATAAAGATATCGTTGTTGGTTCGCACTTCGAGAGTATGAAGGACAAAACCATCGTATGTAATATTGGTCACTTCGATAATGAAATCGATATGGCATGGTTAAACGGAACTTACGGAGATACAAAAGTTGAAATCAAGCCTCAGGTTGATTTGTATAATGTTAAAGGAAATGAAATCATCGTTCTTGCAGAGGGAAGGTTAGTAAACCTTGGATGTGCAACTGGACATCCTTCGTTTGTAATGTCAAATTCATTTACGAACCAAACTTTAGCACAACTGGAGCTTTGGGAAAACTCAGACAAATATGACAACGATGTTTATATGCTTCCAAAGGCATTAGACGAAAAGGTAGCACGATTGCATCTTGCAAAAATTGGTGTGGAGCTTGAAGAGCTTTCTACAGACCAAGCGGATTATATTGGCGTGAAAGTTCAAGGTCCATACAAGCCAGAACATTACAGATATTAGGAATATAAGTTATTCTTTAAAAGAAAAGCGAATCCCAGGGGTTCGCTTTTTTTATTTTGATGTTTCGAGGTAAAGAATTCTAAGCTGGAATTGCTGAAGTTCTCTCGACAGGCCAAACATCATTGTAACCTTTAAGCCATTTTTGAGACTTGATTTCCAGATCAGTGCTCAAACATAAATCGAGCCCTTTTTTAATTTGAACCTCATCCATATCTTGACCTATAAAAACGATTTCAATTTTTCGGTCTCCGAATTGCTTGTCCCAATCTGATTCAATCAGTGCTTGATTTTCAATAAAAGAAACGTGGCGAATACGATCTTCAAAAGACATGCTTGACCACCATACTCCGGCACTGTCTGTTTTTAAGGACCCACCAGCTTGTCCCCAAATTAAAGCTTGGTCTGGTCTAGACGCTAACCAAAACATACCTTTACTTCTTATAATTGTACTCGGGAAATCATTCTGTATAAATTCAAAAAATCTAATGGGATCTAATGGTTTTGAACTTCTGTAAACAAAGGAACCGATGCCATACTCCTCTGTTTCGGGAGTATGTTCCTCTTTATTTAGTTCCTCAATCCAACCTGCACTTTGTTCCGCTTCTTCAAAATTAAAAAGATTTGTATTGAGAATTTCGTTGGGCTCAACTTCACTAAATTCTGCCTCAATAATTTTAGCAGATGGGTTTAATTTATGAATTGCTGACCTCAGAACACCTAAGGTTTCGGTCGATACCAAATCTACCTTATTCAGCACAATAACATTTGCAAATTCAATTTGGTCAGTAAGTAAATTGACAATCGTCCTGTCATCGCCTTCTATATCCGTTAAATCTCTATCCGTGAGACGTTCAGGACTTCCAAAATCCTTAAAGAAATTATACGTATCAACGACAGTAACCATTGTGTCTACATAACTAAACTGGGATAAATCAATCCCGTTTTCTTCATCAATAAAACTGAATGTTTGCGCAACCGGAACCGGTTCACTAATACCTGTACTCTCGATTAATAAATAATCGAATCTTTTTTCCTTTGCTAACTTTTCGACCTCCACCATAAGATCTTCTCTTAATGTGCAACAAATACAACCGTTACTCATTTCAACTAATTTCTCCTCTGTCCTGGAAAGGGTATTTTCATTTTTCACAAGGTCAGCATCTACATTTACCTCACTCATGTCATTAACAATAACCGCCACCTTTAATCCTTCTTTATTGTGAAGAATGTGATTTAAGAGTGTTGTTTTTCCTGCTCCTAAAAATCCGCTAAGAACGGTTACGGGTAACTTCTTTACTGAATCCATTTAAATTTTATTGATTGCACAATAGAACAAAATTAGGATATATAAAACGTAAATGCAACTAGGTTGCGTTAATGAATTATAATTATTTAAATAGTCGCTTAAACTAAGGTTTACTTAAATTCCAAATGACCCTTTGCAGACCGTGTCTGAATCATATAACAAATAGCTAGATCTATAAAGCTTGCTGTTTGATTAAATTCAGTGCAGAGCCAGCCTCGAACCACTCAATTTGAGAAGCATTATATGTGTGATTTAAGGAAATATTTTCTTTTGAACCATCAGCATGAAGAACCTGCAACGTTAGAGGCTTCCCTGGTGCAAAATCTGCTAAATCCACAAAATTAAAAGTATCGTCCTCCATGATTTTATCATAATCACTTTCTGTTGTAAAAGTCAAACCAAGCATTCCTTGTTTTTTAAGGTTGGTTTCATGAATTCTAGCGAAAGATTTCACAATGACTGCGGCAACGCCAAGATGTCTTGGTTCCATAGCTGCATGCTCTCTTGAAGAACCTTCTCCATAATTGTGGTCACCCACAACTATTGTAGAAATACCAGCTGCTTTATATGCACGTTGCGTTGCAGGGACAGCACCGTAATCACCAGTAAGGTGGTTTTTCACTGTATCTGTTTTCATATTAAAAGCATTTACTGCTCCTATCAAACAATTGTTTGATATGTTGTCTAAATGACCTCTATAACGCAACCAAGGTCCTGCCATAGAAATATGATCCGTAGTACACTTACCGTGTGCTTTAATTAACAGTCTCGCACCATTAATTTCTTTACCTAGCGGGGTAAATGGTGTAAGTAATTCCAATCTTTGCGAATCGTCAGCAACAACGACATTTACAGCTGAACCATCTGCTTCAGGCGCTTGATAACCGGCATCCTCAACATCGAATCCTCTTGGAGGCAATTCAAAACCTGTCGGCTCATCTAATCTTACCTCTTCCCCATTTTTGTTGGTCAAAGTGTCTGTTGTTGGATCAAAATCCAATCTTCCTGATATCGCAATTGCGGCTACCATTTCAGGCGACGTTACAAAAGCGTGTGTATTTGGATTACCATCTGCACGTTTCGCGAAATTTCTATTAAACGAATGTACAATCGTATTTTTTGGTGCTGTTTTAGGATCACTGTATCTACCCCATTGACCGATACATGGACCACATGCATTGGTGAATATTTTAGCACCTAAATCTTCGAAATTTTGGAGTAACCCATCTCGCTCTGCGGTATATCTTACTTGTTCTGAACCTGGGTTTATTCCAAAGTCTGCTTTCGCTTCAACGCCTTTTTCAAATGCCTGCTTTGCGATTGAAGAAGCTCGAGACAAATCCTCGTAGGAAGAATTCGTGCAAGAACCTATTAAACCCCATTCTACATTCAAAGGCCAATCATTGGCTTTTGCTTTTTCTAACATTTCGGTACCTGCTCTTGTCGCTAAATCCGGCGAAAACGGTCCATTAATATGAGGCTTTAAGTCATCAAGATTAATTTCAATTACTTCATCAAAATATGATTCTGGATTCGCATAAACTTCTGCATCACCTGTAAGATGCTCAGCAATGCCGTTTGCGGCATCTGCAACATCATCACGACCAGTTGAACGCAAGTAACGCTCCATAGACGCATCATATCCGAAAGTAGATGTTGTGGCTCCAATTTCAGCCCCCATGTTACAAATCGTTCCTTTTCCTGTACACGACATCGATTTTGCTCCTTCACCAAAATATTCTACAATAGCTCCAGTACCACCTTTTACAGTCAGGATTCCAGCAACTTTAAGAATTACATCTTTTGGAGAAGTCCAACCATTAAGTTTTCCTGTCAATTTGATACCAATTAGTTTCGGGAATTTCAACTCCCAAGCCATTCCGGCCATTACATCAACGGCATCCGCTCCACCGACGCCTATTGCAACCATCCCTAGACCTCCTGCATTCACCGTATGTGAATCAGTTCCGATCATCATTCCTCCTGGGAATGCATAATTTTCTAAAACCACTTGATGGATAATACCCGCACCTGGTTTCCAAAAACCTATGCCATATTTGTTTGAAACAGAATCTAAAAAATTAAAGACCTCTGACGATTGATTCATTGCATTCTGCAAATCACTGTCTGCGCCTACTTTAGCTTGTATTAAATGATCACAATGTACGGTCGTTGGAACCGCAACCTGGTTTTTTCCAGCCTGCATAAACTGAAGCAAAGCCATTTGAGCTGTAGCATCCTGACACGCAATTCTGTCCGGCGCAAAATCAACATAAGACTTTCCTCGGGCATGCGCGGTCTTTGCATTACCGTCCCACAAATGCGCGTACAATATTTTTTCCGCTAGAGTTAATGGCTTACCAACTACGTTTCTTGCCGCTGCTATACGCTCAGGGTACTTAGCGTACACCTCTTTAATCATTTCAATATCAAATACCATTATTCTGTTTTTATTAGAGTTGCGAATTTAAAGAAATTGATTGAAGAATCAAGGGTAATAAAAGGCAATATTCCTAAAATGAATCTTGCAATAGCAATCTGCGCCAGTTAGAAATAGTAATCTCGTGTTTTTTTTACTTTTGCTAAATAAAAGTTTATACGATGCAAAATATATTTAAGGGCCTCAAAGTAATAGATCTATCTACTGTTTTAGCGGGTCCTTCAGTAGGTACCTTTTTTGCAGAACTCGGCGCGAAAGTAGTTAAAGTCGAAGCACCGGGTAAAGGCGATGTTACTCGTTCATGGAAGCTGGCCTCTGAAAATACAAAATCACAAGTCTCCTCCTACTTTTCGAGTGTAAACTATAAAAAAACTTACCTCAAATTGGACTTGAGAAAAAGTACAGACCATAAACTTTTACTTGAAGAAATTAAGGATACAAACATTGTTATTAGCAATTTTAAAAAAGGAGATGACCACAAACTTTGTGTTCAAGATGAAGTATTAAGAAATATAAATCCCAATTTAATTATCGCGAAGATATCAGGATTTGGTGCTGAAAGTGACCGTATTGCTTATGATTTGATACTTCAGGCAGAAACCGGCTTTATGTCTATTAATGGTGAGAAAGGACAAGCCCCACTCAAAATGCCTGTTGCTTTAATTGACGTCCTTGCTGCGCACCATTTAAAAGAAGGTATTTTGTTGGCGCTAATAAGTAGAAAACCGAAAACCATTAACGTCTCATTGTATGATGCGGCCGTTTCAAGCTTAATGAATCAAGCCAGTAACTATTTAATGACAGGAGAAACACCTGTGAGACAGGGTAATTTACATCCTAACATTGCACCCTATGGAGAACTTTTTAAAACTAAAGATGGACACCAAGTTACGTTTGCGATTGGCAGTGACAAACATTTTATCCTACTTTGTAAACTCTTGAAACTTGATGCCTTGATACATTCTACAAAGTATCAATCAAATCAGCTGCGGGTAAAAAATAGAGAAGCGTTGGCGGACAGATTAAATAGTGCCGTTTCAGGGTTAGAATTGGATGTGCTACTCGAATCCTGTCTGAATCAGGGGATTCCTTGTGCTCAAATAAAAACAATCGATCAAGTGCTTCAAGATAAACTTTCGCAAGACCTTATCAAAGAGGAGCGCATTGAGGGACAAAAAACATCGAGAATTACCAGTATTGCCGCCAAATGGAAATAAAAAATATAACTTCAACGAATGAGTCTCGACGAAAAAGTATATCATGAACTGGTTCAGCTTGTTTCCGAACATCGGAATGAGTTATTTGACAAAATTGCTGCTGACCGAACGGACTACATCAACGTAGTCATTGAAAATCTCTACAAAGAGCATAATGCTTCTGCAGTATTACGGACCTGTGATTGCTACGGGATTAAAAAGCTACACGTTATTGAAAATGAAAACCAGTACAAAGTAAATAGAGAGATCGCCTTAGGAGCTGGTAAATGGGTGGATGTTGAAACACATGTGAAAGGGACTCCCCCATCAATCGATTGTATAAACACATTAAAAGACAGAGGTTATAAAATTGTTGCCACTACACCACATACAGATCAATACGACATTTATAACCTTCCTATTGACGCACCGATGGCGTTCTTTTTTGGCACCGAATTTAGTGGGTTATCCGATGAAGTACTAGAACATTGTGATATGCGGGTTAAAGTACCCATGTTCGGCTTCACGGAAAGTTTTAATATTTCCGTTTCAGCTGCAATCCTTCTCAGTGCGATTCGAAAAAGACTCGGTGATTCGGATTTAAATTGGAAACTCTCGAATGAGGAACAAGTTCAACTGAAAACAGATTGGTGTATTAAAAACCTCAGTCATGGTAAAGAAATTGAAACAGAAATCAGAAGAAGACTAATTGAAAAAGAATTGTAAATTTGACTTATTATTAAGATTAAAACATAAACATGGGTAAAGGAGATAGAAAAACGGCAAAAGGGAAAAGAACCATAGGAACATACGGTAATTCAAGAAAGAAAAAGAAAAGTGTTGCGGTTGTGGTAAAGCCCAAGAAAAAAGCAGCGAAAAAAACAGTAGCAAAAGCAGATAAGGAAACCGTTAAAAAAGCACCTGCTAAAAAAGCAGCTGCAGCTAAAAAACCAGCGGCTAAAAAAGCACCTGCTAAAAAAGCTCCAGCCAAGAAAGCAGCGGATAAGTAACTTTTTTTAGGTTTTTTTTCGAAAAATTCTGGTTTTTAGGACTTCACGTGAAATAGTTTTTAGATTTTTGCTAAAAAACTATATAAGATGAAATATAATTTCGGTGCAGGACCATGTATTTTACCTCAAACTGTCTTTCAAGAGGCTTCTGAGGCTGTCAAAGACTTCAACGGATTATCCATTCTAGAGGTATCTCACAGACACAAAGACTTTGTGGCTGTAATGGATGAGGCGATTGAACTTGTAAAAAAAGCACTAAATGTTCCAGCAGGTTACTCCGTAATATTCCTTCAAGGTGGCGCTTCCTTAGGCTTTTCTATTAGTGCATTAAATATGATGCGTTCATCTAAAAAGGCTGCGTACATTAATACTGGTACTTGGTCCAAAAAAGCCATGACTGAGGCAAAAAAAGTAGGTTTTGATGTTTTAGAAGTTGCGAGTTCTGCAGATACCAATTTCAACTACATTCCGAAAAATATTTCACTAGAAGGTAGCGCTGATTATCTACATTTCACCTCTAATAACACCATTTTCGGAACACAATTTAAAGACATGCCTTCAACAGCACTTCCTTTAGTTTGTGATATGTCTTCAGATATTTTTTCAAGAACAATAAATGTCTCTGATTTTGATTTAATTTATGCTGGAGCACAAAAAAATATGGGTCCAGCAGGAACTACATTGTACATCGTAAAAGATGAGATTCTTGGGAAATCAACATCTGAGTTCATGCCAACCTATTTAGATCTTAAAACACACGCTGAAAAAGACAGTATGTTTAATACGCCACCTGTGTTTCCAGTATATGCTTCCATGCTTAATCTCAGAGATTTAATGAAAAATGGTGGCGTTAAAGGAGCGCAAGAACGTAACGAAGCCAAAGCTGCACTTTTGTACAATGAAATTGACAGTAATCCACTATTCAAAGGAACTGTAGCGAAAGAAGACCGTTCGAATATGAACGTGACTTTTTTAATGAACGACGATTCCAGAACAGATGAATTCAATACACTATGGCAAGAAAATAACCTCGTAGGTCTCAAAGGACATCGATCTGTTGGAGGTTACCGTGCATCCATGTACAACGCCCTTCCACTCGAAAGCGTTCAAGTTTTAGTAGACGTAATGAGGCATTTTTCAAATAAAGGATAAAAATATACAAAATGAAAATATTAGCAAACGACGGAATTTCCGCAAGTGGAGTTAACGCTCTTGAAGCTGCAGGTTTCGAGGTGATTTTAGATAAAGTCGAACAAGACAATCTTATCGATTTCATCAACAAAGAAAATGTAGTAGGTGTTTTGGTTCGAAGTGCTACAACTGTTCGTAAGAATGTAGTTGATGCATGTCCTAGTTTAAAGCTGATCGGAAGAGGTGGTGTTGGAATGGACAATATCGATGTAGCCTATGCAAGAGAAAAAGGATTAACCGTAATTAACACACCTGGGGCTTCATCGCAATCTGTAGCAGAACTTGTTATGGGTCATTTGTTTGCTGTATCTAGATTTTTGTACGCTTCCTATAAAAACATCGGAACTGGAGAGTTTGCTAAACTTAAAAAGAGCTATGCTAAAGGTGTTGAATTGAGAGGGAAAACAATTGGCATCATTGGATTCGGAAGAATTGGACAAAGCCTCGCTTCTTATGCCTTGGGTGCGGGAATGAAGGTTGTTGCTATTGATCAATATACTGAAACAGCCACAATAACATTGAATATCGGAGAGAAGGCTGTTGACGTTCAAATCACACCGACAAATGATTTAGCTTCAGTCATTGGAGACTTAGATTATATCTCACTTCATGTTCCGAAGCAAGCAGATGGTAGCGCAGTTATCCAAATGAAAGAATTTGAAAAGATGAAAAAAGGTGTTCGTATTGTGAATGCAGCGCGAGGTGGTGTTATCAATGAAGCGGATCTGAAAGCGGCAATTTCAGAGGGGATTGTTGCGGCTGCCGCTCTTGATGTATTTGAAAATGAACCAAATCCTGACTCATCATTGACTTCACATGACAATATTGCGTGCACACCACATATTGGTGCTGCAACAGTTGAAGCTCAAGACCGAATCGGAACAGAACTTGCTGATCAAATTAAAAGTGTCCTTCTGAAATAGATTCGTTTAGCCTAAATTATCGTCTAAAAACAATCCTTTAATGTCTGTTAGCGCTACAAAAAAAACAATTGACAGTGAGGCGTCTTGCTGCAGTAATGAAACTTGTTGTGGCCCACAAAACGGGACAATAAAATACGATGACCGCAAGATTGGAAGAAATGAATCGTGTCCATGTAGAAGCAATAAGAAATTTAAAAAATGCTGCGGCAAAAAAACCTAAGTTTCATTCAGGTAATTCTTGTACATTTCAGTGTGAAAACAACGGAGATTCATACACACGTTAGCACTAAAAATTCTCAGTCGTTCCAAAAATCAAACACTATAATATGTGCCTAAATACTTAACCCACCGAAGCCTTGCCGTTTTTACGTATTTTAGTGCAACAACTAGTTTTAGTTAAGAAATGAAAATTAAGGAAATATTAAACACCACTGATCATAGACCTTGGCAAACTCCTCGTAGTGTTTGGAAATTTTACCAAGAATGGAATAATGCAATATTTCTGCATTATCAAGTTGACCTCGATCAATTGAAAAAAATCGTTCCCAAAGAATTGGAAATTGATCTTTATGAGGGTACGCCTTGGGTATCAGTTGTAGCCTTCACAATGGAAAAAATAAGACCAAAAAATTTACCATCGTTTTCGCCAATTTCAAATTTCAATGAGATTAATATTCGGACTTATGTTAAATCAAACAATAAAACAGGTGTTTACTTTTTAAGTATAGAAGGGGGGAAAAGTTTATCCTGTAAAATTGCAAGAGGAATTTCTGAACTTCCCTACAGACTCTCAAAAATTAAACGGACCGACAATAAATTTCAATCTAAGAATGCAGAATTCAATGACATACTTGATATTGAATTCACCGTTGGAGCACACATGACAGAAGTAACGGAGTTGGATAAATGGTTGACTGAAAGATATGCTCTTTTCCAAGATTCAGGCGATTCAATTAACGAATTTGAAATCCATCATTTAGAATGGCCAATTAATGAAATCAACTTTAAAAAACTAGAGATCGATTACCCAAGGTTTAAAAATATTATTCACAAAAACCCCGATAAAATACGGTATTCAAAAGGAGTAAAAGTAATAGCTTGGGGAATGAATAAAAAAGAAAAATCCAGCTACAATACTGGCTAAAATCTATATACTAGAACAGCTCCATCTGTTTTACGTATCTTAGCCTAGAACGCGGATATTCATTACCACAAACCAATTATTAATGATAAAGTTCTTGAGAAGAATCAGATAAAACCAGCTTTCAGAAGGAAAAACTGAAAGTTACTTGAAATACGCTTTTGGAGAAATTATACTCGTTGTTATTGGAATTCTAATTGCTCTTTCAATCAATAATTGGAATGAAAATCGAAAAATACGAAACGCAGAAATCGGAATTCTTAAAAACTTAAAAACTGAACTAAAATTCAACCTAGAAGACCTTCAGAAAATAAATAAACAACACAAGTCGGAACTAAAAGATGGTATGTATCTATTAAATCTCTTTGGAACTGACATTTCAAAGATTCTTGAATTAAAATTGGATTCACTCGTATCCAATGCTTTTAGCGGATATTCCTTTGAAGCAAAAGACGGTTATATCAAATCACTCATTGCATCAAACAAAATCGACTACATACAAAACCCTGAATTAAAATCTTACATATCGTCTTTTGAGTCAATGCTCATAGATGCTATCCAGGAGGAAGAATACGTAAGAAGGTTATTAAACGAACGTTTTTGGCCTTCAACGGATGGCAAACTAAGCGCGTTAAACAGTATTTCCACAACAGGCAGATATAATCAATTCCCAAAAGGTACCTATTCTTCAGATTATGAATGGTTCTTCGGTAATCGTGAAATGGAAGATTTATTAGCGAATATTTTTGTTTGGAAAAAAGAAAATGTGGCGGATGAACAAGCGTTAATAAATAGATTAGAGAAAATGATTCATATTATCGACGTCGAATTAAATGAGAAGTAAGGAACACACTACAAAAATGTAAAACGGCAATGTTAGATGTCTAAAAGAAACATCTATTCAGTTTTATGCGAGAAACAATTTGCATGAGTCAATTATCTTGTTCGACAAGGCATTAATTCTAACATTAATAAGAGCAATGCTTTGACCTAAACAATCACCATTGATTCGATCGCGTCACCTTCAACTATCGCATCAATAACTTCAAGTCCTTCAGTTACTTTTCCAAAACACGTATGATTTCCGTCTAAATGTGCCGTGTTCGTTCGACTATGGCATACAAAGAATTGAGAACCTCCCGTATTTCTTCCGGCATGGGCCATTGAAAGCACACCTCGTTCGTGGTGTTGATTATCTCCACTGACTTCACAATCTATTTTGTAACCTGGACCACCAGTGCCTGGCATACCCTTTTCGCCCGCTCTTGTGTTTGGACACCCACCTTGAATCACAAAGTCAGGAATCACCCTATGCCACTTTAGACCATTGTAGTATTCTTCTTTAATCAATTTCACAAAGTTTGCTACTGTATTAGGCGCATCTTCAGTGTATAAGGAAACTTTCATCTCCCCTTTGCTTGTTTTAATAATTGCTTCCATTTGGTGTTTTTTGAGAGGCAAAAATAATTGTTTTTTAATCGATTCTATTGTATTGTTGAAAACTTCGTTGATAAACCTCCAAAAACCCTCGGATTTTCAAGGTTTCAAGCAATTATCTTTGGATAACCCGTTGAGATGAAGTAAAATGTTTCGGACACTGATTAAAAAGAAATTATCTGACAACCAAGTTGCAAATATTTTTATAAATGCAATTTTTGACTCTGTCGACCAAGGCTTCCAGGAAATCGCTTCCCTGATCAATGAAGACCCTGTATTTGTTAGCCCGCCTAACGTAGAAGCTAACGCAAGTGGTGAATTTGGAATGATTATTATTGTTGGTAACCTTTCTTTTCTTGAAAGTACATTCGATGCCGATCAAGCCTCAAGAGTAGAAGCTCTCATATTCAAAAAACTTTCTTTGGTTTACGATATGGATGAAGAAGCTTTTGTGAAGCTTATTAGAGGGTATCAAAAATTCATCTCCCGCGTTAATCATCCTTCGAAAAATTGGATCTACGGAATGTCAAAAGCTATTTTCCATAAATATCGATTGAATGAATTTCAGGATGAATACTTTAAAAGAATGCGTGCTCCAAACCCTTTGTTTCTAAAAAGAATGGATGAAGTTGTTAGCAACTACATTTGGAATTGGGATGCATTCTTCAAAAAATATCGAATTTAAATACCTTAGACCTTTTATATTTAGTCATCATTTAGCGCAAAATAAATGCGCTCCCTATTAAAACCTATTCACAATATATTTTTTAGGAATAAATGAAACCTAATTCATTTATCTACGTTTCACCTTTCACACATTGATATTATGAAACGGTTCTTCGCTATTCTTTTAATTACGGTCACACCAACTATTTTGTTGGGAAACAATAGTAACGCAAGAAAAGCATATATTGACAAATTCAGTTTCATAGCAGTAGCTCAAATGACATCGCACAATATTCCTGCGAGCATCACTTTAGCCCAAGGTATTTTAGAATCGGGTTCTGGGAATTCTTTTTTAGCAAAGTCTTCTAATTACCATTTTGGTATTAAATGTGGAAGTCAATGGAAAGGAAAAACCTCCTTTCACGATGATGATAAAGAAAATGAATGTTTTCGTGCCTATGATAGGGTTCATGATTCGTACCTAGACCATAGTTTGTTTTTGTCAAAGAATAAGCGCTATGCCTTTTTATTTGAACTGGATTTAGAAGATTATAAAAATTGGGCCCGAGGATTGAGTAAAGCAGGTTATGCTACAAGTCCAACATACGCAAGTCGATTGATACAACTGATAGAGGATGAAAAATTATATAGATTTGACCACGAGCACAGAGAACAAGTAGAGGCAACCCCTGCCCTATCTCTTGAATCAAATAATACTTTCTCTATTAACCAACTTAATGTTGTAAGTACGAAAAATGGCGATACCTTTTATAAAATCAGTAGAAGAACAGGAGTTACACTGAGACAATTGCATAAATACAATAAAGCATTAGCGGGAAATGAGTCATTAAAAACGAATACCCCTGTGTATTTGCAACGCAAAAAAAATAAAAGTAAAAAAGGGTTTATTGTTTTGGATGCAAGCACTACCCTCGCCCAAATTTCACAAAAAGAGGGTGTAAGAATCAAAGCATTAATGAAATTGAATCTGATATTAACTCCAAATATGCTCTTACATAAAGGAGAAAAAGTATTCCTCCGTTAGACTTCGGTCTATCAGGAATTTGTTTGTTGTTTGTTTTAAAGCCCCTTATTGGGGCTTTTTTTTGTGAATCAATTCTATGGGAAGGGGAAAATCTTTTTGTAAATTCGCCAACCATGAAATTTTTACTTTTCTTCCTTGCGTTTGGGTGTAGTTTCGTAATATCTGCTCATGAATCCTATTTTTCATTTGCAGAAATGGAATACGATACAGAATGCAAGTGTTTGGAGGTAACATTAACGGTTTCATCACATGACCTCGAATCCTCTGCCTTGAACAAAAAAATAATTGATTCTCAACTTGAGAATGGTCTGAATAATGATTTACAAAGAACGAATATCATTACGGATATTATTTTAGAAGGCTTTAGGGTTTATCAAAGTGAAAAAGAAATCCCACTATTTTATGTTGGTCATGAACTATTACAAGATGGCAACTGTTTGTTCTATTTAAGGAGTAGTTCATTTGAAAGAAAAAGCATTACACTCTTTTTTGGTCTCTTTATGAACGTTCATACGGAACAACAAAACAAACTTTCCTTTATTGAAGGAAAAAAACAAACAGTATACAATTACTTTGTCTTTAAAAGAGAAAACGAAATAGAATTATGAAAAGCACTTTAACACTACTTATCCTTTCCTTCATTTCAATTGCTGCAGGTACTTTCGCTCAGAAAAAGTTTGCACAAATTGAAAATTTAATCCCAACACCTAATGAATACAGAAATGCAGCAGGTGCACCAGGACACAATTATTATCAGCAACAAGCGGATTACAAAATGGAGCTTGTATTAGAGGATAACACCCAGATTTTACGTGGTAAAGAAACAATAACTTACACGAATAACTCACCGGATCAACTGGATTATTTGTGGCTTCAACTGGATCAAAACCTATTTTCAAAATCCTCCGACACGAAACTTATTACCGTTGAAAAAATGGAAGATTTTGCAGCAATGGACGGCGATGAATTGAGCAGAATCGAAAGAAAGCTTTTTGATTATGATGGTGGTTTTAAAATAGAGGAAGTTAAAGCTACAAATGGCGAAGACCTATCATTTGCCATTAACAAGACAATGCTCCGAATCAATCTAAAACAACCCCTGAAGCCGAATGGAAGTATTTGTTTTAATGTAAAATGGTGGTATAACATCAACGACCGTATGGCTGTTGGTGGTCGATCTGGTTATGAGTATTTTGAAGAAGAAGACAACTATATCTACACGATTGCCCAATTTTTTCCTCGCATGTGCGTTTATGATGACGTTTCAGGATGGCAGAACAAACAATTTTTAGGTCGTGGAGAATTCACCTTACCTTTTGGGAATTATGATGTTTCACTCACAGTGCCAGGAGACCATATTGTCGCGGCAACGGGAACCTTACAAAATGAGACCAGTGTGCTTTCCTCGACACAAAGGAAAAGACTCCAAAAAGCGAGAAAAGCAAATACACCAGAGTTTATTGTAACGCAGGATGAAGCTGAAAAAGCCGAAAAAAACAAGGTGAAGTCATTGAAAACGTGGCGTTTTAAAGCAACCAATGTTCGGGATTTTGCATTCGCTTCTTCTAGAAAATTTATTTGGGATGCTCAAAACACAAGCGTAGGCAACAAAAATGTGCTTTGTATGTCGTTCTATCCGAAAGAAGGAAATCCTTTGTGGGAAAGGTACTCAACTAAACTTGTTGCACATACGGTTGATTCCTACTCAAAATTTACTGTGGATTATCCTTATCCCGTTGCCATTTCTGTCCACTCAAAATCAATAGGAATGGAATATCCTATGATTTGTTTTAATGGTGGGCGTCCAGAACCAGATGGCACCTATTCTGAAAGAACCAAATATGGAATGTGGGGTGTAATTATTCATGAGGTTGGTCACAATTTCTTTCCAATGATTATAAATTCTGATGAACGTCAATGGACGTGGATGGACGAAGGACTCAATACTTTTGTGCAATACTTAACCGAACAAGAATGGGAAAGAGGTTATCCTTCTAGAAGAGGTCCAGCCTACAAAATCGCAGATTACATGAGAGGAGATAAATCAAACATATCCCCGATCATGACCAATTCAGAATCAATAAGACAATTTGGGAATAACGCCTACGGCAAACCTGCAACGGCGCTAAATATATTAAGAGAAACCATCATGGGGCGTGAACTTTTTGATTATGCCTTTAAAACATATTGTGAACGTTGGAAATTCAAACACCCAACACCTGCTGATTTTTTCAGAACAATGGAAGACGCATCAGCAGTGGACTTAGATTGGTTTTGGAGAGGCTGGTTTTTCAGTACAGATCATGTAGACATTGCCTTAACAGATGTGAAGCTCTTCCAATTAAACACTCAAAACCCAGCCGTGGAGAAGGCATTCTTAAATGATAGATTTAATGAACGTGACGTTCATATTGGAGAAACTCGAAATGACAAAGACATAAAAGAGACCATTAATGAAAAAGATAACCTTATTGATGACTTTTATGGAAAGCGCGACATCTACCAAGTCGATGCATTAGATTTAAAGGAATACGAGCGCCTAAAAAAGACTTTAAATTCAAAAAATATAAATTTATTAAATGCAGGCTACTTTTTCTACGAGCTTTCGTTTGAGAATGTAGGTGGGTTGGTTATGCCACTTATTATTAAAGTTACATACATGGATGAATCGTCCGAAGTTATAAGAATACCGGCAGAGGTTTGGAGATCAAAAGAATATAATATTTCTAAAGTTTTCATTCTAAAAAAGGAGGTAGCTAGTTTTCAACTAGACCCATACCTAGAGACCGCTGATACTGACCTTCAAAACAATGCCTGGCCGAGAAAAGCTATTCCGTCTAGATTTGATTTATTTCAGCAGAGAAAACGCAGAATGGAAGTAGATGAAAATCCTATGCAAAGACAAAAAAGAGTTGATGACATAAAAGATTAAAGCGCATTCGAATTTTATGAAACCTATTATTGCCATTTTCCTGGCTTTTGGTGTTCAAGCCAACCTTTATTCTCAAAACCTAGTGGATGTTACTGTAGGAGGAAGCTACGCTTTTACTAACACTTCAAACGTGATTTCGACAAATTTTGGAGGTACAGGGCAAGGCATCGGCTGGTCTGCCAACCTCTATTCAGATACTGAAATGGGTGACTCAAATTTGCTTCTAAGCCTGAGGTGGATGATTGACTATGCAGCTACAACAGCAGGAGATAGTTACACCATGACTGATGTAAGTATTTGGCTTTTTGAATATGGAGCAAATACAGTATTTCCATCTACAGCCATACCAGACCTTGCAGCAAACGGTGCTGTGCCTGTGTTCCAAGGTGATTTGGTTTTTACACCTCCCGCGCAATCAGTACCTAACCACTGTGAAGCTGACGTACAATTTTCTATTCCATTTCAATATAATTCAGGGAATGCTTTAGTAGTCTATATTGAAAAATTAACGCCTTATGTTGGAGGGGCGGTTTCACCCTATTATGGCTATATGCCAGGTGCAAGCGGTCTTCGTGTGCTTTCTAACTGGTCTGGAACTCCTGCAACCCCCCTACTACCTAATGCAAACAACGGTCAACAAGACCGCTATGCTTTAATCAAATTTAACGAAACAGATCCAGCTGATCTCTGCACGCAGATTCTATGCGATCCTGGTACCGTTTCAGGTCAAACAACACTTTGCCCCGGGACAAACCAGGCAACAATTAGTATCAGTAATCCAAATAATGGAAACGTTCAATGGCAGCAACTCGTGAATGGTGTATGGGAGGATATTCTAGAAGCAAATGCCAATAGTTTAACACTTGAAAATATAACAGAAACTTCTGAATTTCAAGCTCTTATATCGAATTCTTCATGCGCTACAGCAACTTCAGCTACAATAACCTTAACAGTAGCACCCGTTATTTCTCCACCTGAGTTAGGTGGTGTTACCCAACCTTTATGTCCGGCAAATACAGGAAGTGTTTCATTTGTGAATCTCCCAACGCCGGGTAACTGGACAATTATTGGAAACCCGAGCGGGAGTTTATCTGGATCAGGGTCAAGCGGCACACTAAATAATCTCAGCCCAAATGACTATACATTCTCAATCAGTTGGAATGGATGTACATCGGATTTCAATACAAACATCACCACCATAGAAACACCTCAAACGGCAACACCAATAACCACAGCCTCCACTTTTTCGGCTTGTATATCAGACCAATTTACGGTAAATGACTTACCTGTTAGTTTTACAGGGACACCAACCATCCTTTTCGAGAGCGCACCTTCATTCACAGCTGTTAACCCAACAGATATACTTGAAAGCGGTAATTACTTTGTTTCGCAAATAGACGATACAAACGGATGCAGTCCATCAGATACTACAATCATTTCGGTTTATATTGAGGCTTCGCAAATACCTGAGGTAGCAAATAACAATTTTGTCATTTGTGATTCAGAAGCGTTAACTGTTGGAGACTTGGGTATAACAGGAAATGGAGGCACACTTAATTATTACTTTGACAATGGTTCAGTGATTTCAGCAGTGAATGGAACAGATGTTTTGCAGACAGGGACTTATTTTGCGACACAAACTGGACCTGACAATACATGTGAAAGTATCGATAGCCTCGAAGTTACAGTTACCATAGGAACAATCTCAGCCCCAACCACCCCTGCTAACAATCAAGTCTTTTGTGAAGCTGACGTCGCAGTGGTTGGTAACCTTGATATTGCAGCAAGTACAAACATACTCAATTACTATTATGACAACGGAACCTCGATTGAGCCAGTCGCTTCGACAGCATTACTTTTAGCGGGTGATTACTACATTTCAGCTACAAATCCAAACACAAATTGCACAAGCTTCGACAGCCTTTTCATTAGTGTAATAATAGTCGTTACACCTCCACCTACAACAAACTCACCAAATCAAAGTTTCTGCGCCACAGATAACCCACTTTTAAGTGACCTCGAAGTATCCGGAGAAAATGTACAATGGTATGACTATTTGGGAACTCCACTAATTGCATCTAGTCCTCTTGAGGATAACACAAGTTATTTTGCAACACAAACGTTAACATCCAATGGCTGTGAGAGTTTTAATAATTTAGATATTGAGGTATCGATAACAGAAACCCCTGCCCCACTCAGCGGTTCTGCCATACAATATTTTTGTGAAACAGAAAATGCAACCTTAGCTAATATAACTATTACCGGTATAGATATCCAATGGTACGATGCAGAAATTAATGGAACTTTACTTCCTACAAATTATGGTTTAGTTGATGGGGTAACATATTACGCTAGTCAGATAATAAATGGTTGTGAAAGCACATCGCTTTTAGCAATAACATCATTTATCCAAAATGAAATAGATGGTAGTTTTACAGCAAGTGAAACACTTGGATGTAGTCCTTTTTATGTGCAGCTAACGCCAAACTTTAATGCTTTAAATGCCAATTACTATTGGCTTGTTGATGGCGTGGTTGTGAGTAATAATCCAACTTTGGATTATACCTTTACAACTATTGGCTGTTATGACATTCAACTTAATATAGAGGATGAAAACATTTGCTTTTCTCAAACTGAAAATACTGCCTTTATTTGTGTTTCCCCAAGCCCCATCGCAGCCTTTTTTACAAACCCAAATATATTATCTATTAATAACCAATTGGTGCAGTTCCAAAATACCTCATCCAATGCTGATTCATTTATTTGGGACTTTGGAGATGGTACAACCTCAACGCAAATCAACCCAGAAGTAAACATTAATGTTATAAATGAAACACAAACCATCACTTTAACTGCAATAGCAGAAAATGGATGTGAAAACTCTGTATCACTGACGTTAGATATGCCAGAAAATGATTTATACGTTCCAAATAGTTTTACACCTGATGCAGATGAACACAACCAAAGTTGGGGCCCCGTTTTTCTGAGTGGATTTGATAAGTTTAACTTTCAAGTACTTGTTTTTAACCGTTGGGGTGAAATCGTTTGGGAAAGCCTTGATGCAGATGGCCGCTGGGATGGTAAGTATTCGAAAAAACAACTTACTTGCCCTGAAGGAATTTACACCTGGAAAATAACCTACAAAAAGAAAAATTCCGATAAAAAAATCGTTAGAACGGGTCACATTACTTTGATTCGATAACATAAGCCGTATAAAGGCTGTCAAATTTTAAGATATGAACCCATTTCATCTTGCAATTCCTGTATACGACCTCGCGCGTTGCCGAAAATTCTATAATGAAATACTGGAATGTAAAGAAGGAAGGAGTGCTGAAAAATGGATTGATTTTGATTTTTTCGGGCACCAACTCGTCCTTCATGAAAAAGAAAAAAGTGATAATTCAGGAGAACAAATTATAAATGAAGTTGATGGTCAAAATGTTCCAGTGCCCCATTTCGGTGTTGTTTTAGCATGGAAAGATTGGATTACGCTTTCTGAAAAGTTAAAAGTAAAAAATATCAATTTTACGATTGAACCATATATCAGGTTTGAAGGAAAAGTAGGTGAACAAGCCACAATGTTTTTTCTGGATCCTGAAAATAACGCTCTAGAGTTCAAAGCATTCAAAAACATTGACCAACTCTTTGAAAAGTAGTATTTAGTGTTTCGCGCTAAAGACTTTACTTTTTTCGGAAGAAAATTTTCACAGGCACACCTTCAAAGTTAAACTTCTCACGCAATCTATTTTCAAAGAAGCGCTTGTAACCATCAGTAATATACTGAGGGAGATTACAGAAAATTGCGAAAGATGGTGCATGCGTAGGAAGTTGCTGAATAAATTTGATCTTAATATACTTCCCTTTCATTGCAGGCGGCGGCGTCGCATGTACGATATCCAACATTATATCATTCAGCTTTGAAGTAGGTATTTTTTGAATTCTGTTTTCATACACACTCATCGCGGTCTCTATTGATTTGTGTATGCGCTGCTTCGTTAAAGTAGACGTAAAAATAATGGGCACATCATTAAATGGAGCGAGTTGTTCTCTAAGTTTATCTTCGTACTTCTTGACTGTATTCTGATCTTTATCGAGTAAATCCCACTTATTTACAAGAACAACAACGCCTTTAGAGTTTTTTTCAATCATGTAAAAAATACTCAAGTCCTGCTTCTGAATTCCTTCCGTTGCATCTACCATAAAAAGGCATACATCGGCATTTTCTATCGTTCTTACAGAACGTAACACAGAGTAATACTCTATATCTTCCGTAACTTTCGCTTTTTTACGTATACCAGCAGTATCTATCAATAAGAAGTCAAATCCAAATGCATTATACCGCGTATGTATGGAATCGCGTGTCGTTCCGGAAATATCTGTTACAATATTTCGTTCTTTTCCCGTGAACGCATTAATCAAAGATGATTTACCAACGTTTGGCTTTCCAACTATTGCTATTCTCGGAAGACCTGTCTCCTCAAGAATAGACTCATCTTTACTGTCAAAATAGGAAACAACTTCATCAAGAATCTCTCCTGTACCTGATCCATTCGTTGCCGACAGGTCGTACACTTCTCCTAAACCAAATGAATAAAACTCTGATGATAAGCCAACACGTGCTGTATTATCAACTTTGTTTGCTACAACGATTATTTCCTTATTGCTCTTTCTTAAGATTCCTGCAACAACCTGATCCATTTCTATAATTCCAGTCGTGGCATCCACCATAAAAAGAATTACCGAGGCTTCGTCAATTGCAATTTCGACCTGTTTTCGGATTTCACCTTCAAAAATATCCTCTTTTGTCCTCGCGTATCCTCCGGTATCGATGACTGAGAAGCTACAACCATTCCATTCACCTTGTCCATAAATTCGATCACGAGTTACACCACTTACTTCTTTTACAATAGCATCTCTTGATTCAGTTAACCTATTAAAAAGTGTAGACTTTCCTACATTTGGCCTTCCTACGATTGCAACTATATTTGACATCTATTCGTTCTTTAGTATCCGTATTTTTTAAGCTTTTGTTCAGAACTACGCCAGTCTTTATCTACCTTAACATAGTTGTCTAAAAAAACCTTTTTATCTAAAAACTTCTCAAGGTCAATCCTTGATTTTTTTCCAATCTTCTGCAGCATATCTCCACCCCTACCAATAATAATTCCTTTTTGTGAATCTCTCTCAACAATGATCTGCGCTCGAATTCTAATGATTCGTTCTTCCTCTTTATATTCATCAACAAGAACTTGACAGCTGTATGGTATTTCCTTTTGACATAGCTCAAATATCTTTTCCCTGATAATCTCTGATATGAAGAACCGCAAAGGACGATCAGTTAAATCATCTTTAGCATAATAAGGAGGACTCTCCGGAATATGATTTACTATTTCATCCCACAATTCACCCACATTAAAATCATGCAAGGCCGAAATTGGACAAACCTTCGCGTTAGGTAATTGCTTCTGCCAATATTCAATACGTTTGAATACCTCATCTTGCGAGGACAAATCAATTTTATTGATCAAACAGAAGACGGGAACAGACAGATTCTTTATGCGATCAAGCGTTTTAACATGGTTCATTTGACGCTCCTTTGTATCCGTGACAAAAAGTAAAACGTCAGCATCTTTAATTGATCCTTGAACGCTATCCATCATATTATCGTGAAGCTTATATGCAGAATTTACAACCCCGGGCGTATCGGAGAATACAACCTGGAGATCATCCTCATTTACAATACCAATTATTCTATGCCGCGTAGTTTGTGCTTTTGAAGTAACGATAGAAATGCGCTCTCCAACAAGGCGATTCATAAGGGTTGATTTACCTACATTAGGACTTCCTACAATATTTACAAAACCAGATTTGTGCGCCATGCTTATTTATTAGAGCGCAAAGGTACGATATTTAATAGTAAGCACCGACTAAAGCTATAAATCAGGACATTTTTTGTCGTCGAAGTAAATATTGCTGCAAGACAGGTGCGACACCCTTCGCAATATCTACCTCAATAAAATCAATATGAAGATTGATACAACGCATTTTTATTTCATTGAAATGTGCTCTTAACCTTTCAGCATATGCCTCGCGGATTTCGAGTGGATTTAACTTCATTCGTTCCCCTGTTTCCATATCAATTAATTCATGGGGCCTATTATCAAACGACAACTTCAATTCTTTTTCAATATCAATTACTTGAAATAATACCACTTCGTGTTTATTGTGTTTTAGGTGCTGTAGTGCCTCCACAATGGCATCTATATTATTTGGGTCATCCAATAAATCAGTAAACAAAACAACTAAAGACCGTTTTGGTGTTAGTTCTGCAACCTCATGGAGAACGACAGCAGTGCTCGTTAAATCTTTTTTAGATGGGACGTATTCATTCAGACGTTTCTCCATATGATCATAAAGCTCTCTATGATGACGCTGAGAAGATTTTAGTTCAGAAATGAAATCCACTTTATCGCTAAAAAAAGTAATTCCTACAGCATCTCTCTGTCTTCGAAGAAGTTCCATTAAACTCGCCACAGCATATACTGAAAACTCAAACTTTGACTCTTTACCATCACGAAAATACATGGAACTTGAAGTATCTATAACAAACATACATCTCAAGTTCGTTTCTTCTTCATACTTCTTCGTATACATACGCTCTGTTCGTGCAAATAACTTCCAATCAATATGACGTGTAGACTCTCCAGTATTGTACAAGCGATGCTCCGCAAATTCAACTGAAAAACCATGAAATGGACTTTTATGAAGCCCTGTGATGAAACCCTCAACAACTTGACGTGCTAAAAGCTCTAAGTTTCCAAAATCAGCCAGTTTTATTCTTTCAATGGGCATATGCTAAAGTTAAGGATTTTTAAACTTTTTTTCAGTCTTCTTAAATCTAAAATAAGCATTCATTAATATTCCAGAAAGGATCATTAGCACACCAATATTCACAAATGTATTTAAGCGTTCATCAAAAATTAAATAACCAACTAATATTGCATAAATAATTCCAAGATACTGAAAAGGAATAATTACGGAAGAGGTTCCCATGTGTAATGCTTTTGTGAGAAGAACTTGAGCGAACTGAGTAAAAACACCCACGAGTAATAAGAGTAACCATTCTACACCATGTGGCATTACAAAATCAAACATGCAGAGAACAAGCATTATAGGAATGGAAATCATTGGAAAATAAAGCACAATGGAAATTGGTTCGTCCGTCTCCTTCAATTTCACAATAGCCGTATATGCAACACCTGATATACTCGCAGAAAGCATTCCCAAACCAACCCATAAAGGCTGAAAAACAAGCCCGGAATCGGCGCTAATGTAATTCTGTAATGAGATTAAACATACGCCTGAAAAAGCCAAAAGCACAAAAAGCCATTGTACTCTAAAAATCTTTTCACCGAGAAGAATAAAAGTAAACAGCATTGTAAATAAGGGCGCTAGATACTGAATAATGGCGGCAATAGCGAAAGGCAGATTTTGAATCGTCATAAAAAATAATGTAAGAGCAATTGTTCCTGCAGTACCCCGAATAACAAGCCATTTTTTATTTACTCCAAAATAAGGTAGCTTTTTACGGAAAATAACGAACGAGCTTATCACAAAAGACACAATAGACCTTGCCAATACCAATTCATGCGCTGGAAGCTTTTGAATTGAATGCCCAAAGACAATCGTATTTCCCCCAAAAATTTTAACCAGAAAATTGACAAACAAAAAGCAAACACCTGATAAAATGACAAAGAGGATTCCTTTTTTCATAGTCGGGTAATCGTAAGTATCAATTTAATAACCACCCTTCTTTTTGACTTTGTATCCTTTATCCAATAAAATTGCGTGTACTTTTTCTACAAAATTACCCTGAATCATGACTTCGGAATTCTTAACAGATCCTCCCACGCCACACTTACTTTTCAAGGCCTTTGCCAATATTTTTAAATCTTCATCAAAACCAATGAAACCCTCAACAAGTGTGACCTCTTTACCTCCTCTATTCTTTCTATCCAAAGAAACATACAATTGCTGTTTAGCGGGCTCAAGAGTCCCTGCTATCTCATCATGCTCCTCTTCAAATTGAAAATCTGGGTTTGTAGAATAGACCACATTAACCCTATTTTTTTTATTTTTTTTCATAGTAAAGAATTTGGTTTTGACATCTCATGCAAAAGTAATCGATACTTTGTAAGTTAAATATTTAATTTTACAAGGGATTAAATAAAGTCTATGCGAAAAAAGAAAATCATAACCATTGTAGGTGCACGTCCTCAAATCATTAAAGCATCTGCTATAAGTCGCGCGGTAGATTTATTTTTTGCCGATCAAATAGATGAGGTCATTGTGCATACAGGTCAACATTACGATCAAAATATGTCTCAAATATTTTTCGAAGAATTAGGCATTCCAAACCCAAGCCATAATATCAATGTAGGTTCTGGACGTCACGGGAAGCAAACAGCGAAAATGATTGATGGTATTGAACAGATTCTATTGGAAGAAAAACCGGACGCTGTGCTATTATACGGCGACACGAATTCTACCATTGCAGGCGCTATTGCTGCTGCAAAGATTCATATACCTGTTATTCACATTGAAGCCGGACTGAGAAGTTTCAATAAAAAAATGCCTGAAGAAATCAATCGTATCTCTTGTGATCATATGTCTAGTTTACTTTTCTCTCCAACACTTCAAGGCATCGAAAATCTTAAAAAAGAAGGTTTCAATACCAACATTGATGGGAAGGCAACTATGGATACTCCGCATATTTACCATTGTGGTGATGTAATGTTGGATAATAGTATGCATTTCGCGAAGCAGGCGACGAATGATGAAAAACTTCTAGAAAAGTTAAACCTAAACCCTCAGCATTATATATTGTGCACAATTCATAGAGATAACAATACAGATATTTCAGCACACCTCAAAAACATACTCCTTGCCTTAATAGATTGTCAAAAGGAAACTAAAATGAAAATTGTTCTTCCGCTGCACCCGAGAACTAAGGGTAAAATTGAGCAGCTTGAAGATCAGGATTTGGTTCATGAAATAGTAAATAATCCGAATATCCTTATACTCCCTCCTGCGGGATTCAAGGACATTATTACGCTAGAAAAAAACTCCAGGCTCATTATTACTGATAGCGGAGGCCTCCAAAAAGAGGCATACTTTTTCAAAAAGCCATGCGTTATACTAAGAGAGCAAACAGAGTGGGTAGAAATTGTGAATAACGGAAATGCCATTTTAACTGGGGCGGATTACGACAAAATAAAAAAGGCCTTACACACCCTACTAAACAAAACAGACTTTACCTACCCTGAATTATTTGGTGACGGATTAGCAGGGAAGTTTATCTGCTCAAAAATATTAAGCGACCTATAGCACATGCTAATATATGCGAAACACATAACTGAAAGACTGATTTACACGCTTGATTTTATATTCAAGGAGCGTGACTTAAATTATCAAATCACAAGTGATTTTGATGCATTAAATCAATCAAAAGGACCAAAACTTAATTATTCGCATCAAAAAGCAGAAAATACTGCGCAAATTATTCCCAGTTCAATACTTTTCAATTCAGGAATTGAAAACTATACGATAGATGCCTCCGTTTTCTTCAATGAAAAATGTTTAGTCATTAACGGCGTTGTTGATCCAATCGCGAGTGTTTTTTACATACTTACGCGCTATGAAGAGTACAATTCAAGTCAAAAAGACAAATTCGGA
The DNA here is from genome assembly GCA_029251865.1 of Crocinitomicaceae bacterium. Lineage (GTDB taxonomy): Bacteria > Bacteroidota > Bacteroidia > Flavobacteriales_D > Crocinitomicaceae > UBA952. Next base: position 89,312 of record JAQXCN010000060.1, read on the forward strand.
AGACACCTCGGTAAAAAGTCCGTGCTTTATCGATTTGGTTGGCATCACATGGCTATGTGTGATCGCTGGAGCATCGATGTTCTAGAATTTTTGAAACTGAATAGTACCTTTTCATTCAATAAGAAAAAGTATAAACCACAGATCATCCCAACTTTCGATATTGACAAAGCTTATGCATTTAAACACAAAGGGCTTCTAAGAAATTTATTAGGCTACTTCAAAGATCTTTTAACTGGCAATAAAAAACTGACAAAAGAAAGAAGAATGGTCATTGCAGGAAGTAAAAAAGATCCCTTTGATAATTATGATAAAATTTACGAAATCCACTATCGAGGTTTTGATGTTAAGCTTTTCTGGATGCTCGGTAATTATGGGAAATTTGATAAAAACATTTCTTACAAAAACAGAAGGCATCAGCGGTTAATTCGCAAAATGAATGAAGTTGTGACCATAGGTATTCATCCGAGCTATAAATCTAACTTTAATGAGTTCCACATACATAATGAGATAGAGCGTCTCCAAAGTATTATAAAAAAGAACGTGAAGAATAGTAGGCAACACTATTTAATGTTGTCATTTCCAATTACTTATGATCGTTTATCCGAACAAGGGATTGAAGAAGATTATAGTATGGGCTATGCAGATATAACGGGTTTTAGAGCGGGCACTGCACGTAAGTTCCATTGGTTTAACCTTTCAGTAAACAAGAAAACCAAGCTACTAATTCATCCCTTTCTATATATGGATGGTACCCTAAATGAATATCTAAAATTGAATACGAACGAAGCAGAAGAGCATATCGCAAAACTATACCTCGAAACACAAAGCTATGGCGGACAATTTATTTTTCTCTGGCACAATGACACAATAGGTGATTACGGACATTGGTCTGGTTGGTCCAGAGTGTTAGAATTCTCATTAAGACTAGACGAACTAAACGTTTAAAAAAATAAAATTACCACTTACGATCAAAGGGCGCATCAATAAGAATTTTCTCAGTATCACTCGACTTCATTGCATAGTTAAATCCGTTGTAAACTGAATATCCGCCTACTTGGCCAGACTTATCAATTGCAATAAAACCACATTGCAATCCCTGAACATCTTCATGCTTTGAAATAATCCGTTCCACTGCTAGTTTACATGCTTTCTCTGGGTGATGACCTTGTCTCATAAATTCAACGACAGTATGACTTCCTGCAATTCTAATAATCGCTTCCCCCATTCCCGTGGCACAAGCTCCACCCACCTCATTATCAATAAACAGTCCTGCACCAATAATGGGAGAATCACCTACACGTCCTGGCAATTTATAAGCCCATCCACTGGTTGTACAGGAGCCACTAATATTACCTTGGGCATCTATCGCAAGCATTCCAATTGTATCATGATTTTCATGATTGATCACTGGTTTCTCAAATGCCTCTTTGTTTTCTTTCTTCCATTCTTTCCAATCTTTCTTAACTTCCTTAATTGGTGTTTTACATGTCTCAAAGCCACAATCTAATGCAAATGACCTAGCACCCTCACCAACAAGCATAACGTGCTGAGTTCGCTCCATAACCGCCCTAGCAACTGATATCGGATGAAGAATACCCTCTATGCAGGCAACAGCTCCGCAGCGAGACCTTTCATCCATGATACAAGCGTCTAAAGTTACATGTCCTGTTCTATCTGGTCTACCCCCTATACCAACGCTTCGATTTGATAGATCTGATTCAGTAATTTTTACTCCCTGCTCAACGGCATCGAGAGAAGAACCTGAATTCCCAAGTACTTTCCATGCAGCCTCATTCGCTTCAATACCATGACTCCACGTAGATATTACAACCGGATTTGAATTTCTACCGGGATTTTTTAATGCCTGCATTCCAAATATAGATTGAGGTTTCAAAATAGAAGTGAAGGCAGTAGCAAGACTAAACTTAAAAAAAGATCTTCTTTTCATAACTCTTATTTTTTTTGTTCTATGGTTAACCAGCGCTGGAATTCATTTGCATTGTTTACATGCTGACGTCCAGAATTTGTGAAATTATGTCTACCCGAGTAGTCGGCTTTAGCACACATAAATATATAATCCACATTTGAAGGGTTTAACACTGCATCGAGGAGCCCCTTCCCAATTATGCATATTGGTCCTGGCGGCAAACCATAATGTTTATAAGTATTATACTCACAATCAATGTCTCGATGTTTGTATAGAAGGCGTTGCACACCATCTAATTCACTTCCCCAACAAAATTTAAAGGTGGGGTCTGATTGTAATTTAATGCGCTGGTTTAAACGATTTAGGTACAAGCCAGCAATTACCGGCCATTCATCCGAAATTCGTGACTGCTCAGAATACACAATACTACCTAAAGTGTAGGCCTCACTTGGCTTATTCAATCCAATATCTCTGAGTTTAGAAATTCGTTCGTCAGACCAGAACGCCTTAAATTCTTTTGCCATTCTATCCGTAAATTTTTTAGCATCCGAATCATAATAAAATTGATAGGTATTAGACAGGAACATCGCTGGGAACTCTTCCATTGAGAATCCATATGACTTGCTTGTTTCCGGGTTTAAGAGATAGGAGGCGAGCGTTGCACTATCGCACTGTATATGTTGTGCCACTTTCCCGCAAATTTTTTCAAGCTGATTTGGACCAGAACAATTATTGAAAGTCACCCTTACTTCCTGCTCTGCATTTCCATTACCAAGGCGATTGAGCTTAAAACCATTTAGTAGATTACTGTATGAAACACCTGGAGCCAACTCATATTTCCCGAGTGCAATGTTAGCTTTGTTCATTTCCTTGTAATTCCCAACTGCTAAAAACAACTTGACATCATCAATGACCTTCTTTTCAAAGAGTTTATTCGCTAAAGCCTCTAGACTAAGGGAATCCAAAACCACAAATTCTACCTTGTTCTTATTGATCGTAGCTTTTTGAGAGGCGAAGTAAAGTTGCAACTTTGGATAAGCAAAGAATGCAGCCCCGAATAACAAAGCAATTGTAAAAATGAAAATTGAGCGTTTTTTCATAATTGAAATTCGTATGTTAATAATTCAGCATTTTTTTCTGCCTTATTTAATCTTGTGTAACCCAAACCTTCAAACAAAGCTATGCTGTATGAGTTGAAGCTTTGGATCTTGGCCTTAAGACGCTTCAATTGAAATACCTGAAACGCCAAATCGTGAAGTTGTATTATGGACTGGCGCGCATAGCCTTTTCTGCGCATTTTCTTTTCTGCAATAAGAATACCTATATAGGCCGTTCGGTTTTTCTGATTAAAATCATAAAGATCAATAGTTCCTAAAGTCTCATTATTATCCTCTAAACAAATCATAAATCTTGTATGACCTGAAGTAATGAAATCCTGCTGTTCTTCAATAAGTTGATAAATCAACTCTAATGAAACTTTATTTTGAGTTTGGGTTACACGACCTGTCTCTTCGGATAATTCCCATAAATAGACGCGAAGTGCATCATCCTTGCCAACGAGGCGCAAAAATATATTTGTCGAATCAAGCATTGAGAAAATTCAACCTTTTTTCAATGTCCGACACCGCATAGGATTTGATTCCCGCCTCTTCAACTGATACATTTTGGGCTGACCATCCTGAAATCTTTTTGGCACCATCTAAATAGATTAAAAGGTCTGAAAGCTTAGGTATTTCATTTGGCACATCAAGTACTTTTTTTATCGGAGAAAGACAAGAGCATCGGGCTGAAGTAGCTGAAGTAAAAGAATTAAACACATGCTCTACCAACGCGACACTTAACCTAATATTTAACTTTAATTTAATTAACTTAATGCTCTTATTTTTAACCATATAAGAAACTCTACTTACAGGGATTTTATCTTGGCCATTACTCTTCAGGCTAAAGAAAATACCTTGAGTTGAGATTCCAATATGGGGCGGCGTTTTATCCACATGGAATACCCAAATCAACAAGTCTTCTTCATCAGAAACAGAACTAAGGTGATTCACTTTTGTGAATTTATAATCGAATGTTTCCATGATAAATTGACGTTGCTGGTCCGATTAAATAAACAGAGGTATAAATTCCAGTATCCTGTCGCTCAAAGGTAACCTTGAGATCTCCTCCTTTTGAATTCATATTTATGCTTCCTGATTTCAATTCTTCTTTTAAAGCATGAACAAGTGCGCAAGCAGTTGCGCCTGTTCCGCATGATAGTGTTTCATTTTCTACACCACGCTCATAAGTTGCAATAGAGATGTCGCCTGAATCTTTAATATGAACGAAATTGACATTTATGCCCTGCGCTTCATATGCCTCAGAATATCTGATTTCTTGTCCTATTTTTTTAACGCTTGATGTTTCAAGTGAGGACAAATCATTCGCGTAAACGACTAGATGAGGAGAGCCAGTATCCATGTAATAGACATCTCCAACATTAAAGGATTCTAATTTAACTTTTGCCGGAATACTTTCAATAGCCATTTCCAGCTTAACATCAGCACCACATACAAGGGCATAATGGGCACCATCAATGGCATCAAAATAGACTTCATTATTTTTAATGATCTTATGTTCGTGAACGAACTGAACAGCACATCTTGCACCATTACCACAAAAACTTTTAGAGCCATCAGGATTAAAGAAATCCATAAAAAAATCGCTTGTATCAGATGTGTTTATTAGAATTAGACCGTCTGAACCAATACCAAACTTTCTATCACAAAGCTTTTGAATTTGCTCAATACTTAATTCATTATAGGATCCATCTATATTATTGAGAATAATGAAATCATTACCTGTACCCTGATACTTTGAAAATGCGATATCCATAGTGTAACAAATGTAAGCAATATCAATTTTATTTATATGCAGCTGCTTAACAATCTTTAACATCGAAAATGTACCAAGTTTAAGACTTTAGATGTTAAACTTGTACAAACAATAATTACGCGAACATGAACAAAACTTCAGTATTTAAGACAATATTTTTTGGTTTTCTCGGCGGCACCATTGCCGTTCTACTATTCTTTCAGATTCAAACCCAGGAAAAAACTACCACTCGAAAACTGACTGCAAACGAACTTATTGACGGAAACAGAACGACTCCGGTGAGGCATGTTAATTACACGGGGACTGCATCAATTGATTTTAAAGAAGCCTCAATAAACTCAATCAATTCCGTCGTTCATGTAACTACAAAAATGGTTCAAACCACTTTTCAACGTGATATTTTTCAAGAATTTTTTTACGGTCCTGGTGCTGGAGGTCGAGAATTCAAACAATTCGGTGAGGGCGCTGGTTCGGGAGTTATTATATCATCACAAGGATATATTGTTACGAATAACCATGTAATTGAAAATGCAAGCGAAATCGAGGTGACACTAAATGACAATTCTAAATACAAAGCAACAGTAGTAGGTGCTGATCCATCTACGGATATTGCAGTTATCAAAATTGAAGAATCAGGATTGCCTGCAATAGCAATTGGCAATAGTGATAACCTAGCAATCGGGGAATGGGTTTTAGCCGTAGGTAATCCTTTCAACTTAACATCGACTGTTACCGCAGGAATTGTTTCTGCGAAGGCAAGAAATATAAACCTCCTTAATAATCCAGGTAAAAATATCGTCCCTATCGAATCCTTTATTCAGACCGATGCTGCCGTAAACCCAGGAAATAGTGGCGGGGCACTTGTTAATACAAAAGGAGAACTTGTAGGTATCAATACCGCTATCGCATCGCAAACAGGAAGCTATTCAGGCTATTCTTTTGCAGTCCCTGTAAATTTAGTTCAAAAGGTGATGCGGGATTTAATTGACTATGGTATTGTTCAAAGAGGTTATCTTGGCGTACAAATCGCAGATCTAACACAAGAACTGAAAACAGAAAAAAATCTACCCAACTTAAAAGGGGTTTACATCGCAAAAGTTATTGAAGATGGAAGTGCCGATAAAGCGGGGATTAAAGAGGGAGATGTGATTCTCAAAGTCGGTACGAAAGAAGTAAATTCTGCCGCAGCTCTTCAAGAGGAAATAGGGAAAATGCGACCTGGAGACAAAGTGGCAGTAACAATCCGAGACCGCAAAGGAGGAGAGAACATTAAAGAAATCGTCCTGAGAAACAAAGAGGGCCTTACAAAACTCATATCTAAAGAAGAAATAAAAAAGAATGTAGCTCTTGGCGCAACATTTGAAACTTTATCTAAAAAAGAAAAAGAGGCATTAAAAATAAATTACGGTGTTAAGATTAGTGCAATCACCTCGGGAAAATTAAAATCATTAGGACTGAGTGAGGGTATCATCATCACAAAAGTCAATAATGAACCAGTGGAAAATGTTGAACAGTTGGCATCGAAGCTAAATGACTCAAATAGAGGAATCTTACTTGAAATCATGTCAGAAAGTGGTAAAAAAGATTATGTCGGATTTGGATTATAAAAAACGTATTTTAAGGCACGGTTTTTGACAACCAAAAATGTTAAATTTTGTTTACAAAAAAGGTGTTGAATATTTTTCATTCTGCTTTTTTTGACTTTACTTTGCCTCCTGTAATTGAATAAAATAATCACCATAAATCACACCTTTAGCGCATGAGACAGCTCAAAATAACTAAATCCATAACGAACCGAGAAAGCCAATCATTAGATAAGTATCTACAAGACATTGGTCGCGAAGATTTAATTACGGCTGAACAAGAAGTTGAACTTGCAAAAAAAATTAAGGCAGGTGATCAATTGGCACTTGAAAAATTAACAAGAGCAAATCTGAGGTTTGTGGTTTCCGTTGCTAAACAATATCAAAACCAGGGTTTGACCTTACCTGATTTAATCAACGAAGGGAATCTCGGTTTAATCAAGGCTGCCCAGAAATTCGACGAGACCAGAGGTTTTAAGTTTATATCTTATGCCGTTTGGTGGATTCGTCAATCTATACTTCAAGCACTTGCTGAGCAAGCTAGAATTGTAAGGTTACCTTTAAATCAAGTTGGTTCACTGAATAAAATAAATAAAGCCTTTTCAAAATTAGAACAGGAATATGAAAGACCCCCATCCGCTGAAGAGCTTGCCGAAGCATTGGAAGTTCCAGAAGATAAAATAAAAGAAAGTTTAAATGTTTCAGGTCGACACGTTTCAATGGATGCTCCACTAACAACGAATGAAGATGGCGGAACGCTAATGGATGTAATGGCAAATAATGATGCGCCAAAAACAGACCAAGCGCTAATGGCTGAATCACTTCAAAAAGAAATTGAGCGCTCTTTGAGCACTTTAACAGATAAAGAAAGAGAAATTATTCGTTTGTTTTTCGGAATTGGAATGAATCACGGATTAACACTTGAAGAAATTGGTTCTCAGTTCAATCTCACTAGAGAGCGCGTGCGTCAAATCAAAGAAAAAGCGATAAGACGTCTGCGACATACCTCGCGAAATAAATTACTAAAATCTTATTTAGGATAATGACACCAAGGCTGCCCGAAAGGGCGGCTTTTTTTTATTAGCAACAACAACAAATCAAAAACAAATGAAAAGCGAATTGGGTTATGAAAAAGGCTTGCACCTTCATATTGAAAAAGAGCGTGCAGCAGTAAAGCTTCAAAGTAATGTTGGAGAATTACTTTATGAGAAAGGAATTGAATTGGTTCTTTTTAGGCATCACTTAACCGATATTACAATTTCGGAAATCATTAACCTTCACGACTATTCAAGGAAGGTTACCAGTCAATCGATAGATGTATTTACGACATCAGAGCTTGCAACAAATTTATTAGAGCTTGAAGTAATCCCATCTAAGCTCGATATTGGTAAACTTGCGAATGAATGGAATAAAGAAGGAGGGAATTATAAAAACCAAAAAGAATTCCTTTCAGACAAACTCTCTGTTCTTGAAGAAAACCAAGATCAGCCGGTAGAGCCAAGAGATGTTATTTTATATGGTTTTGGTAGAATCGGTAGATTAGCGGCAAGAGAGCTAATCAAACAAGCCGGAAAAGGCCAGCAATTGAGATTAAGAGCGATTGTGACCAGAAGTTCTAAAGATGATGATATCATTAAGAGGGCTTCACTTTTAAGAAATGACTCTGTGCATGGTGCATTCAAAGGTTCAGTAATTGAAGACCTAGACAAAAAAGCACTAGTAATTAATGGACAGATTGTACACATGATTAGTGCAAAAACACCCGAAGATATAGATTATACAGCCTATGGTATCAAAAACGCACTGGTCATAGACAATACGGGTGTCTACACAAATCGTGAGGCCTTAACGCGTCACCTTAGTGCGAAAGGTACTGCCAAGGTCCTTTTGACTGCGCCTGGAAAAGAAATTCCAAACATTGTTTATGGTATTAACCAAGGAGAACTTGACCTTGAAAACGAAAACATTTATTCAGCTGCCTCATGTACAACGAATGCTATATCTCCGATACTTAAGCTAATGAGTGATAAATTTGGAATTCAAAAAGGACATATCGAAACTGTTCATGCCTACACCAATGACCAGAACTTATTGGATAACATGCATAAAAAACCGAGAAGAGGGCGCTCAGCTGCAATCAACATGGTAATCACTTCGACAGGTGCCGGAAATGCTGTAACAAAGGTAATACCTCAACTTAAAGATAAATTAACGGCGAATGCTGTTCGTGTGCCTACACCAAATGGATCATTGGCAATCATAAGTCTCGAATTAAATAAAGAAACTTCTGTTGAAGAAATCAATCAGGTTGTGCACAATGAGGCTCTTAATGGTGATTTAGTGAATCAGATTTATTATTCTTTGGATAGTGAACTGGTTTCAAATGATATTATTGGAAATACGTGCTGTGCTGTTTTTGACTCGCAGGCAACCTTAAGTTCAAAAGATGGTAAAAGCACCGTTCTTTATACCTGGTACGATAACGAATATGGTTACACAAAGCAGGTCATAAGACTCGCCAAGTACATTACAAAAGTACGTCGAGCGATATACTATTAATTGACTGCTGGTAATTCCGTTGCCAAGTACAAATTCACCAAGGAAACTAGAAGTGCAATTACCGCAATCCATAGCGCAATTGTACTTCTTTTACTGTGTCTTTCTGCCATAACACATTGGTTTACGTCATTTTACGAATTTAGTTGCAGAAACCGTAAAGTGATCTATTTACAGATAAAAATAGACCTCTGGAAAGACTCTATTTATAGGAATAAGATTTGAACACTCAATTATGAAACATGCATCAAAACCAAATAACCTGAGGCATTAAGTAACGATCTACACCACATATTTTTTTAATAAAACGGTATCTCTATTCTATAATTAACTAATTTTGTAGCAAAGTTTAAGAAACGATATATGTCTGCAG
>JAQXCN010000077.1 GCA_029251865.1 Crocinitomicaceae bacterium
ATATATAAATTCGTACCGCTCCCGTTGGAAAGTACGCATACTCCAATTTTTAATACTGGATCTACATACATGTCGGTTGAAACGCCCATCTCGCCTCCATTATGTCCCCATAGATAAGCTTCTCCTCCGCTATAATACAGTAGCTCCTTATACCAATTTAAACCCTGTGAGTTCTGAATTGATGGGATTTGTTCGGTCCACATTTCGTTTACAGATGAAGGTGTCAAGATTGTATTGCCCCCCAAACTACCTCCATTTAAAAAAGCAATCATGAAATTTGCCAAGTCCAATGCGGAGCTTCTCAATTGTCCGTCTGGGTAATCCGCAAATCCATAATGTGGATTAGCAACAAAATTGCCATTGGAATAAGAATAGGGTCGTGCCACTTCATTTGAATCAAGATCCGCCATGTGCCATGCTGACTTCTCCATGCAAAGGGGGGCGAAAATATGTGCATCACAAAAGTCATCAAAAGGCGTTGCGCTTGCAACTTCTGTAATATAACCGTTCAGCGCCGTAGCCATATTTGAATAGCTGTATGCTGTTCCTGGAGTAGCATTACTGAAATTTTGATTGGCGTCATAGTTTCCTCCAGTAAGTGTAAAGTAGTCCTGCATGCAGTCCTCCAGACTCATAGTTGGATCTGGATAACCATAATAATTGCTCATGGCACCCCAGTTGTCATTAATTGAGGAAGTATGTGTCATCAGCTGTTGAATGGTCATCGCTGTCCCGCTTTGAACAGGATGCTGTAAAGACCAAGGTAGATGTTCGTTAATGTCATCATCTAGCTCCAACACGCCGTTTTCTTTGAGCTGCATGGTAGCGGTTCCAGTGAATAGTTTTGACATAGATGCCAACAAGAACTGAGTGCTGTCGGAAACCAAAATACCATTTTCAATATCGGCAAAACCATAAGATTGAATCCAAACAATTTTTCCATCCTTTACAATCACTGTTGTAGTTCCCGGGAAATGCTCTTCTTCCATTTCTGCTAGAATATATTCGTCTAAAATGGAACTTGGATTCGGGTTCTGTGAATGACTGCTGAAGATGATGAAAAATAACAAACAGGAGAGAAAGTGCTGCATATTGAAATGGTCAGTTTCTCCAAATATAGTAAAGATGTCATAAAAAAAGGGAGTCATAAACTCCCTCAGTTGTGATCGAGACAAGATTCGAACCTGTGACTGTCTGCTTAGATGGCAGATACGCTTCCCTTATTCATATCATCAGTTAATTCTTTTATGTCACTCATATTTTTATTTCTTAATGAAACACAACGTTTAGTATAAGAGTAGTTGCGGAATAAATGTACTTATCTTTCGGGTAGCAAGATACTTAATTAAAACAAAAAACGGTTTGAGATTACTCCCAAACCGCTATTACTTTTATACATTGTTGTAAGTAGTTTTTACTTCAATTCTTTCAGCAAGGTGTTGGCTGCAAGTATACCCAATTCGTTAGAGGCTAATGGGCTCGACCCTGTAATTAGCTTCCTATCTACACAAACAGTTTTATCCATTTTGGTATTCATAAGATTAGCTCCAAGACTTTTTAACTTTTCACTTAACCCATAAGGCATTTGTCCTGGTAAATAACCTACCATAGGAGTCTTTTTATCCACTGAATCTGGGAATACTGCCATGTTGTATCCTTCGTAAATGAATTTCTGATTATTAAGAGTAGTTGATAAGAATGAACCAGGTCCATGACATAGACTTATGGTAAACAGGTCATTTTCATGTGCCCAATTTAATATTTTGCTCACATTTAGATCTTCAGGAATTCCAATCATAGCTCCATGGCCTCCTGGAACAAATACAGCCGCATACGATTCCGTTTTAGTAAATGAAGTATCAATAAAATCGCTAAGTTTCATTGGTTTTTCAAAACTAGATTTGTGTTCTTCGTAAATGGCTTCTACCTCTTCATCTTCTGAAGGAAACGCCCACATTTCGAATACGACTGGTTTTCCTGTTGGGGTAGCTATTTCAAACTCAAAACCAGCATTTCTTAGATGTAACATTGGTAACAAGGCTTCTACTGGATGGTTCCCGGTTGAAAATAACTTGCCGTTCTTCATTTCCAAGTTTTTCTGCTCAGTAAATATGACCAAGATTTTTGACTTTTTTCCTTTGTATTTTTTGTAGGAAATATTTTCAAAATCAGTTTTAGCAGATACGCTCATTTTTAATGCCATTTTTGAAGGACTATATGAACCGTCTGATTCTAATTTTGGGGCAATACCGAATAATTTCTTTAACATAACTGTGTTTTTTATTTATCTAATAATTTATGGCGGTAATGATTCTTAATTTATCTTGATTACTATTTTTCCTTTTGCTCTTCCTGATGCAAGGTGTGTGAATGCATCAACACTCTTTGAGAAGGAATAAATTTTATCAATAATTGGTTTGATTTTTTCATCTTCAACCAATGATTTTATTTCATTTAAATGTGCACCATTTGGATGCATGAAGATGAATTTGTACTCAGCGTTTTTTTCACTGCTTGCGTTAGCCAATTCTTCTGGTAATTTATAATCGGCCATGCCGAACATTTTCGCACTCGCTTCATCCAAAGGACCAACAACACTAACCACTATTCCACCTGTTTTGACAACCTCAAAAGATTCGAGAGAATAGTTTTGACCAAGTGTATCAAACACGATATCTACATCTTTGGCTATGTTTTTGTAATCTTCTGTTTTGTAATCAATTACTCTATCTGCGCCCAACTCTTTAACCCATTGTACATTACTTGTGCTTGTTGTAGTGTAAACATAAGCTCCTTTAGCTTTGGCATACTGAATAGCGAAACTTCCAACACCTCCAGAACCAGCATGAATAAGAACTTTATCGTTCTCTTTTATACCTGCATACTCCAAAGATTGTAAAGCAGTAAGTCCTGCTAATGGTAAACTTGCCGCTTCTTCGAAAGAAATGTTACCAGGTTTTTTTGAAACAGCGTCACTAGTTACAGCAACAAATTCAGCCAATGTGCCCATTTGTTCTTGCGGAACTCTTGAATAAACCAAGTCTCCAATTTCAAAATTGCTTACTTCATTTCCTATTTCTACAACAATTCCACTTACGTCATAAGCAGAAGTACTTGGCAATGGTATTGGGAGCATACCTTGCAAGTTTCCTAGGATAATACTTTTGTCTATTGGGTTAATGGCAGCAGCCTTAACCGCAATAAGTAAATCATTTGCTTGTACTGTCGGTTTGTTAACTTCATTAAAGGCTAGACTTTCTTTAATCTCACCGTATTTTACTATTTGTAGAGCTTTCATTTCTGTATCGATTTATATGATTATTAATTCGATACAAATGTAGAATGAGCAATCCGAGAAAAATTTACCCTATGGTAAGAAAGCTATTTTTTTACTTTTTCTACTCTGATACGACTCAAACTTTGTTGGGTGATACCTAGATAAGATGCGATATGGAAATTTCGAGTATGCTGCTCAATATCGGGGTATTGTTCTAGAAATAAATCATACCGCTCAGGGGCAGTTAATTGTAATTGATTTAAAATTCGTTTGTGTAAACTAACCACGTGCCGCTCTAAATTATGTCTTTGATAAGACTCGAATTCAGGGAAACGTGCATGGATTTTATCCAGCTCCTTGGCGTTGAATTCAATAACTTTCGATTCGGTAAGACACTCTACGGTTAGTGTAGCAAGTTCATCAGTATGAATAGCTATGTAATCACTGATCCACCAATCTTTAATTGCAAACAGTAAGGTGTGTTCTTTCCCGTTTTTATCAATACAGTAAGATCTTAAACAACCTGCTGTAACAAAGAAAGTTTTTTTTACAACTTGTCCTTGGTGGATTAAGATTTCTCCTTTAGGTAGTGTCTTTTCTTTCGAAATAGAATAAATAAATTCTTCTGCTTCTGAGCTTAAGTGTAGGTGGGTTTTTATTTTATTGATTAAATCTTCCAATTCTTAATAATGGTGGTTCTAATTACTTACAACGTAGGGCTAAAGATACATCTTTATTTTTCCATTGTGAAGCTTTGCTATAACTGCATTTTCTCGATAGAGCCTTTGATGGCTTGTGAATTTTTAGTACTCATATGAGTATAAATTTCTGTTGTTTTGGTTCGGCAACCCAAAAAGTCATAAATGGACAAAAAAAAGCACCAAACCTAGACGGAATGGTGCTTTGTGAGCCCGAAAGGATTCGAACCTTTGACCGCCTCCTTAGAAGGGAGGTGCTCTATCCAGCTGAGCTACGAGCCCTCATTTAACTCTTTAAGGAGAGTAAGTCCTTTTAGTAAAAAACCATCAACGAAAAGAGGATGGTTTTTTGTCGGGGTGGCAGGATTCGAACCTGCGACCTCCTCGTCCCAAACGAGGCGCGATGACCGGGCTACGCTACACCCCGATTAAATAGTCATCTTTTGTTTTTCCAAATATCATTTGGAAAGTGCGTGCAAAAGTAATCATTTTATTTCCTTTTACAAACATTGCGGAGAGACGGGGATTCGAACCCCGGGTACCCGGTTAGGGTACGCTTGTTTAGCAAACAAGTCCTTTCGGCCTCTCAGGCACCTCTCCAATGTTCAATGAACGGAGGGCAAAAGTAAGGATTCTATTGCTTAGAATAAAAAAAAAATGAATTTTTTTAGTGGTAGATGTATTTCCCTTTTTCACCATCAATGGTGACCTGTGCTTTGTCAGCTGCTTCGACACGTCCAATCACTTTTGCTGCCACACCAAATCGTTCAGAGATTGCAATGATTTCTGAGGCATATTCTTCGGGTAAATAGAGCTCCATACGATGGCCCATATTAAAAACTTTATACATCTCCTGCCAGTCTGTTTTGGATTCTTTTTGAATCATATCAAACAAAGGCGGTATTGGAAATAAATTATTTTTGATGATATGCAGGTTTTTAACGAAATGAAGGATCTTGGTTTGCGCACCACCTGAACAATGTACCATTCCATTTACTTTGCCCTTGCATTCGTCTAAAATTGCCTTAATGATCGGCGCATAAGTTCGTGTAGGAGATAGTACGAGCTTCCCTGCATCAATTGGACAGTTTTCTATAATGTCTGTTAATGTTTTAGAACCACTGTAAACTAAATCAGCAGGAACTTGCGGGTCAAAACTCTCTGGGAATTCATCGGCCAATGTTTTATTGAATACATCATGTCTAGCACTTGTTAACCCATTGCTACCCATTCCACCATTGTATTCTTTCTCATACGAGGCTTGACCATATGAGGATAAGCCCACAATTACATCTCCTGACTTTATATTATCATTAGAAATCACATCACTTCGTTTCATTCGGGCAATCACTGTTGAATCTACGATAATTGTCCTTACCAAGTCGCCCACATCTGCTGTCTCTCCACCTGTCGAATGAATCTCGATACCGTGACCTCTTAAGTCTTCAAGAAGTTCTTCGGTTCCATTAATGATTTGGGAAAGCACTTCCCCAGTAATTAGATTTTTATTTCTTCCAATCGTAGAGGATAATAATATAGGACCAGTTGCACCGACACAAAGTAAATCGTCTAAGTTCATAATTAATGCATCTTGGGCGATTCCTTTCCATACGCTGACATCGCCTGTTTTTTTCCAATACATGTAGGCTAAAGACGATTTGGTACCTGCGCCATCGGCATGCATAATGCAGCAATAGTTTTCATCTCCTGTTAAATGATCAGGTACTATTTTACAAAATGCTTGAGGGAACAAACCTTTATCTACTTTTTTGATCGCATTATGGACATCCTCTTTTCCCGCTGAAACACCCCTAGATTGGTATCGATTATCTGACATATATTTTCTTAAAGTGACAAAGTTAGAAAATTGGGTTGGTCTACGTGCTTTTGAATTCTAAAAGTTATTTTACCCTTTCAAAAAGCAATTCAATTTCTGGATCAAAAACAACGAATTTAATGGGATAGCGTGTAATAATATCCTTAAGCGTTGATATTTGTGTGATATTCAATGTCCGCTTAATGGTCGGGCCTTCTGTGCAATGAATTTCAATTTTAAAAGGAAAGCGAAAGATGTTTTCTTTTTGATTGACTTGAAGTGAAAGCTTTCTAGATTCAATATTTGCATGAATATCAAGCTTTGGATGTCCAGCAGTATGAATCCACTGCTTAAAAAACCAATCAAGGTCCGTTCCCGAAATCTGTTCGACTACATTTTGAAAGTCTTTTGAATCGGCATTTGACAATTGATACTTTTGGTAGTACGCACTTAAGGCCTCTCTAAAGAGATCGTCTCCTATTTCACCTCGAAGCATGTGCAATACCCATCCACCCTTTTGATAACTATTGGGATTCAATAAATCCATTAAGCTTCTGTACGATTGGTCTACTACAGGATGTTGGTAACGTTTTTCGAAAGAGATAATTTTATTACGATCTTTTTTAAGTTGCTCCTGAAAGGCAAGTTCTCCTTTGGTTTGTTCAATGTATATATTGGTTAGATAGGTAGCAAAGCCTTCACTCAACCAAAGCTGTGACCAATCTTTTTCTGTTACTGAATTCCCAAACCATTGATGCGCAATTTCGTGTGCAATAAGGTGCTCTGCGCTTCCAGTACCATCCAGTGCACTTTCATCATAGAAGATACATCCCGCGTTCTCCATGCCGCCAAATCTCGTAGTGGATTGCACATTGTCAAGTTTTTCAAATGCATAAGGCGCAACGTACTCAGAAAAGAATTCAAGTATATTTGGCGCTAAGCTTAAATCGCTATTGGCCTCTGACTGACTTTCAGGATAAGTAAAACTTTTCACCGAAGTACCCTGAAATGTTCCGGAAAGAGTTTGACTTAATTTAGCAATCCCTATAATCATAACTTTCGTTGGAATGGGGACCGTTGATGAAAAGTGAAAAGTTTTTCTTTTTTTCTTTTTTTGAACTGAAAGAAGAGCTCCATTTGCAACAACCGTATACTTTTGAGGAGCTGTAACGATGAATTCGACACTAGATTTATCTGAAAGGTGGTCATTACAAACGAACCAATTTTGCGCTCTGTTAGGCCAGTTGTCACCAAAAAAAGTACGTGCGCCAAATTTGTTTTTACCAATTACCAAACCATCTTGTGGAATGCCTTGAAAAGCGATTGAAAGTTCATAATTATCTATAGCATCTCGGTCCTTTATATAAATATATAGGCTATCGTTTTTGTGAGTGAAATTTGAGTTATGGCCAGAAACACTTAACGCCGAGATGTGCATACCCTTACCCTTCTTGTTCAGCGATTTAAGATTGAAAACGATAGGCTTTTCAAAGTTAATATGTGCAAATGCGATATTTTCTAAAACTTTAATTGTATCGTCAGCATCATTTACAGAAAGTTCAATTTTATAATGCTTTACATCGATTTGCGGAATTTGAGCATTCAATTGAAAGAAGCTCAAAATAAATACCAAGGCAAGTAGGAAATGTGGTTTCATACAATGCTAAGATACATTATTTAAAACCGCGTGTCTTTTTTATGTTCTCGTATGCCTCTTGAATCTTCATAAACTTCTCTTGAGCCCCTTTTTGATATTCTTCACCCATTGAAGCTACCTTGTCAGGATGATGTGCAATCGCCATTTTGCGATAGGCCTTCTTAACTTCATCATTTGAGGCACTGGATTCTAGACCTAATATTTTATAGTCAGAATTTACATCGCGATAAAACATGTTTTTCAGGCTGATAAATTCTTGCTCTGATACACCGAGAAGTTGTGCGATATTCTGAATGCTCGTCATTTCAGATTCTGCTACATTACCATCGGCTTTCGCAATCCCAAATAGGTAATGGACAAGCTGAACACGGACTTCAGCAGGCATACGATTTCTTATGTCATTGCAGATTTCTTGAAGCGGAATATTACTAGAATCAAGAAATTGTTTCAGTACTTGAAGGTGCCTTGAATTGAATTGATTGCCAAATTGCTGCGAGAAAAATTGCTTTACGTAATCAAGTTCTGCCTTTAACACTTTTCCATCTGCTTTCATTACTGCAGCTGATAAAGCCATAAGCATGGTAGGTATGTCATATTTCGAAGAAGATTGTCGATAAAATTCAAAGGGGTCTTGAGAAAAACCGCTTCGACCACCTTGGCTTCGCTGCTGTTGTACCCGGCCATTTTCAAAAAGGGAAGCAATAATATAAGCGATGGCCGCCATCCAAAACCGTCTGGTTACCATATAGACGAAGAAAGCAATAAATAATTTCTGCAATGAAATGATGGGTTAAATGAAAAAAGGGGGCTACTGCCCCCATTAAATTTATGAAATTTGTTCGATATTACGTTCCACGAAGTCGTTAAGTGCCTCACCTTTCAGCAATCCTTGAGCAAGGAGTGCAAGATCTGTAAGTTGTTTCACCATCTCTTTTTGTGTTGCCTCTTCTTTCTCGAGAAGGACATTGACTTTTGGATGGTTTGCATTTACGACCAGGTGATGCATTTCTGGAAATGCGCCATACATACCGCCGCCGCCCATGCGCTGCTGTTCCATCATTCTACGCATGAATTCTGGTTGCGTGATTATGATAGGTGCCTCATCCTCTGACATCGATTCAAATTGAACCATGAATTTTTCTTTATTCACGTTAGCCTCGAATACAGGTTTTAATTTTTCCTCATCTTCTTTTGAAAGTTTTGATGGAATATCCTCTGTTTTTTTGATTAGTTTGTCTAATGAATCCGCATCAACTCTGGAAAACGTAATGTTTTCATTAGTTGTTTCAAGCTTTTGAATCCAATGGGACATGAGTGGACCATCAAGATGTAATACATCGTACCCTCTATCTTTGGCTTTCTTTACAAAAGAAAATTGTTCTTCAGGATTGTTCGTGTAAAGGCAAACCGTTTTTCCGTCTTTATCTGTCTGAAGTGCTGCAATTTTTTCTTTGTATTCATCAATAGTAAAGCAAGCATTATCTGTATTTTTTACCAAACAAAAACCTTTCGCCTTATCCGCAAATTTATCGTCAGAAAGCATCCCGTATTGCACGAATATTTGAAGGTCATTCCATTTCTCTTCGAAATCCTTACGATCTTTTTTAAACATTCCTGCAAGTTTATCCGCTACTTTTTTGGTGATGTGTGAAGATATTTTTTTCACATTACTATCACTCTGTAAATAAGATCTTGAAACATTTAATGGAATGTCAGGAGAATCGATTACACCATGCAGAAGTGTTAAAAATTCGGGAACAATCTCTTCTACGCTATCCGTTATGAACACCTGATTTGAATAGAGATTAATTTTATTGCGCTGTACTTCGACATTCTCCTTTATTTTTGGAAAGTAGAGGATACCTGTCAGGTTAAAAGGATAATCAACATTAAGGTGAATATGGAACAATGGGTCATCAAAAGTAGATGGATAAAGCTCCTTGTAAAAAGATTTATACTCTTCATCTTTTAGGTCTTTCGGTTTTTTTGTCCACGCTGGAGTTGGGTTATTGATGAAGTTTGGTACTTCTACAGCTACTCTTTTAAGTTTGCCATCCTCCTCTTTTTCTCCTTCAGGGGAATCAATATATTCTGTTTTTGTTCCAAATAAGATAGATGTTGGTAAGAACTTACAATATTTATTAAGTATACCTGCTATTCTTTCTTTTTCAAGGAATTCTTTTGATTCCTCGGTAATATGAAGAACAATCTCAGTCCCTCTATCTTTTTTGTCGATATCTGTTATAGTATATTCAGGGTCTCCATTTGATTCCCATTGAATAGCCTGTGAACCGTCGTGTCTTGAGAGGGTTTTTATTTGCACTTTATCTGCAACCATAAATGCAGAGTAGAAACCAAGCCCAAAGTGACCAATGATTTGCTCAGCACCTTCTTTGCCTTCATACTTTTTTACGAATTCCTCTGCTCCTGAAAAAGCAATTTGATTGATGTATTTATCAATTTCATCAGCTGTCATGCCAATACCATTATCTTTAATCGTAATGGTTTTATTTTTTTCATCAAGGACAACCTCAACTTGAAGATCTCCTAATTCTCCTTTGAACTCTCCATTCGAGGAAAGGAATTTCAGTTTTTGAGATGCATCTACTGCATTAGATACTAATTCACGAAGAAAAATCTCATGGTCGGAATAGAGAAACTTTTTGATAATCGGAAAGATGTTTTCCGTTTGCACATTTATATTTCCAGTTTTCATAATTTTATTTTCATATGCTTTCGCAATTGGTATGCCATTCTGAAAAATATGACACTTTGTCTGTGTTCTTGGTAATAAAATGTCATTTCGAGGAAATTCTGACTTCAAAACTTGTATTTTTGTTTGATGATGCTTCTCAATACGATATATCCATTGCTCGTTTTTATTGGGATAATACTTATAATTTCAAGGCACTCTTTTTTTTCTTTAACACCATTTACGCGTCGTTCCCTGCAGCTTGCGTTTTGTATAAGAGCAGCGTCAGGTATAGTTGTTTTTTATCTCTATTCAGAATATTATCCTAATCGGGCAGAGGCGGATACATTCAAATATTTTGATGATAGTTATTACATGGCAAAAGCTTTCTGGAGTCATCCTATTGATTTTTTTCAAATGCTTCTTGGTATCGATTGTAATACAGAATATTTCAATACAAATTATTTCAATAATATGTCAAATTGGGTTAGGTCCTATGATAATGGATTGTTCAATGATAACCGACTCATTATTCGATTAAATGCCCTATTCCGTTTGTTCTCAATAGGGAACTACCATATACATTCATTATGCTTCAATTTTATTGCATTTATAGGCAGTCTACAGCTCGCAAAAGTTTTTTATGCCATCTCAAGATCTAAATTGAAAAGTTATATTGTTATATTCCTGCTTCCTTCTGTAATATTCTGGAGTTCAGGTGTTTTTAAAGAATCAATATTATTATTTGGACTGGGAACGTTTGTTTATCATTTCTATCAACTATCAATAGGTGAAAGGCGTAATAAAAGCGTATTTATCTTGATCTTGTCTTCAGGGATATTAATAGTCATGAAACTATACATTTTTGCGGCTTTCTTGCCGGTATGTATCGCTTACTATATTTCAAGAAATTGGAAAAAAGTTTTTTTGAGTTATGCCAGTGTTTTTGGTTTGTTTTTGATCCTTGCTCTTGGACTAGGTGCAATATTCCCGAAATACAGTTTTATTCATCTCATTGTTGACAAGCAAAGAGACTTTATTAATCTTGCGCACTTTTATGAGGTGAGTAGTGCATTTCCGATGGACTATCTCGCGCCTACTTTATGGTCGCTCATTCGTGCTGTTCCAGAAGCGATTCTTAATGTTTTTACAAAGCCTTGGCTAAGTGAAGTGAATAGTCTACTCTTTATCCCGCCATTGATTGAAAACTTGGTTCTCATATCATTCGCTATATTTTGTTTGATTTGGCGAAAAAAATTGAATTCAAAAGAACTCAATTTCTTTGTACTTTGTTTGATTTTCACCTTTGTCGTTTTTATTGTCATAGGTTTAACTACTCCAATTACTGGTGCGTTGGTCCGCTATAAAATTCCCGTAATGCCTTTTTTATGGATGGCATTAATGATTCTTCTAGATACTCAAAGATTCCCAAAGGGGCTCAAAAAAAACAAATCATACCTATGGCTAAATTCATTTTTATAACGGGCGCCAGTTCTGGGTTCGGAGAAGCTACCGCTAGATTATTTGCAGATAAAGGCTTTGGTCTAGTGCTAATGGCAAGAAGAAAGGACAAGTTAGAATCGCTTGTTCAGGCTCTACCAAGAAAAGTAGAAGCCCATATTTTAGTTGCAGATGTTCGTGATCAAAAAGCTGTTTCAGCTGGGGTTGATTCACTACCAAGTCATGTAACTAAGAATCTTTCGATTGTGATCAATAATGCTGGACTTGCTGTTGGAAAGGGTGCCATTGACCAAGGTTTAATTGACGATTGGGACCGTATGGTAGATACAAATGTCAAGGGACTTTTGTACGTCTCCAAACGAATTATTCCAATTTTGAAAGAAAATGGATCGGGGCATATTGTAAATGTGGCAAGTATTGCCGGGAAAGAGGTTTATCCCGGAGGAAACGTTTATTGTGCTACAAAGCATGCTGTAGATGCACTGTCTCGAGCCATGCGAATTGACCTCGTCGATCATAAAATCAAAGTGACAAACTTAGCGCCAGGAGCGGCTGAAACTGAATTTTCAATCGTTCGTTTTAAAGGGGATACTGAAAAGGCGAAGTCGGTTTATTCGGGTTATGATCCTCTTGTAGCCAAAGATATTGCAGAGACGCTTTGGTTTATCTGTACACGTCCCGCACATGTCAATATTAACGATTTGACTTTGATGGCAACAGCTCAGGCTTCTGCTGCGGTTTTTGCAGATTAATGCTATTCAATTTTAACCCAGACAAAGTTGTCCATGTCTGAGTTTTCATCTTCAGATTTGAGTTGAATTTTACCCTGATCCAGGATAACTAAGGTCAGATATTTTTCTTTGGTATTTGTGCTTTCTTGGTCTTTATCTTGAATTAAAACGAGATCACAAATGCCTTTGTCTTTTACAGAGGCTCTATCCGAAAAGCGCATTTCCCTTTCTTGTCCCAACATTGTCATTGTGATGGATCCTTTTTTGATTTTCAATGTGATACCCTCCATTTGTTTGCGAACATCATCAGAGATTACTTCATCGGCAGAATTTATGCCTTTGGCTATCATGATTTGGTTCGTGGCATCAACATCTAAATGATACGACCCCGAGAAAGGACTAATCAGTTTTTGAGCGAAGCCAAAAGAGATATAAAAAAGACTTAGTATTAGTAGCGTATATTTCATACCTCTAATATATAGAATTTACGCGTAAATATATCATGAATTATAGTGCACAAAAAAACCCAGTTTAACTGGGTTTTTGAGGTCTCGAGCGGATTCGAACCGCTGTAACCGGTTTTGCAGACCGGTGCCTAAGCCACTCGGCCACGAGACCATTTTACTTTTAGCGAAGCCAAAAATACAAAAATCCCTACAACCACTCAAACTATTCTGTTTTGATTATTCTTTTATTTAAGAAGCGTCCGTTTACGTTGGCGGAAACATAATATATTCCGGGTCTTACGCTTGCGCCATTACTCTGTCCATTCCAAAATAATTTATTGTTTTTCAGATTCTTAAATTGTACCATTTCTTTACCCATAGCATCATATATGATAACCGAAATGTACTGAGATTTATCATTGAAAACCAGCTGAATTCCTTCTTCGAAAAAAGGATTAGGAAAGGCCGTTATTTGAGTTTCATCATTTTCAACAATCTCATTTAAACCAAGGGTGCTGAGTTCAGATAAGTCATGGTTTTCGTCGCCTTCTTCATAAGGTAAATACTGGAGATAGGTTACAAACATCTCATCGGTTGTATTTAAACCAAACTGAATGGATTGCGGCGGTGAAAAAGGATTATGAATATTCGATGCCGTGTTGTCAAACTTCCCGTAAGCTCTTAATTTAGAACCTGCAGGAAGCTTTTGTAGGTATTTGAATTTGTAAAAATCTTGCCAGTCAAAATCCCAATGGGGTATGTGAATTAAACGTACAGTATCTTGTCCAGGCTTTATACCGTATGCACCTATTTCTTTACCAATAAGATGCATATGAGGAAAAATCGAAAACAAGGAGTAATCCGTTTGGGTTGTCCCCGAACTTGGGTAAACAGCGCCTACATTTGTAACTTGGTTGGCAGGAAGGTTAAAAGAATAATTAATCAAGAGAGGTTCTGAAGTAACCTCACGCACATCAGTTTCTTCGGGTGGGTAAAAGTGAAAAATAACTTTTGTACTATCCTCAAGACCATAGCTGCCAATAGGGTAGTGCATATTCAAGTAAACCTTTGCTCCTGCATTTACCTTTACACCGAGTTTAACAGGTTCTTGGTTTGGAAAAACTATGGGTGTGGAGCCAGGTGTAAAACCTCCAACAAGTTTGGTGTTGAAACTTGAGGGACTCGCACAATCGCCACCTGTTGTATCTGTAGTTTCTGTTCCATTTTGATCGATATATACTAACACATGATGCACAATCTCGGGGTTACCAGGGATGACCTCAACTGCTTTAATTATGCGTTCTTCGGTCAGGTTTGTTGGTAAGGAGAAACATACATAATCATCATTTGCAATAGCTTTACTAGCGTAGGTTGGGATTTGAACTTGTAAATCACCGTCACCAAGAATACTCCCCACATTAAATATTGGCGGCGGCGGAGTCTCTGCAGCTGGTCCTTCAGGATACCCAGAAGTCAACCAGTCTAAAATCGTTGTTTTTTCTGAATTACTCAAAGTGCGATCGTGTAAAAACTCTGCAGATGGATCATTCGGTGGCCAAGGTGGCATCTCATCTTGATAAACAGCATCGTATATAGATGAAGCTACTGCCGAAACATCATTATATTCAACAAGAGGAAAAGGTCCTCCTCCACCTTGATGATGACATTTTGCACATTTTTCATAGAAAATACTTGCGACTTCGCCACTCCAAGTTTGTCCAAAAGCGAGGTAAGAAATAAAAAGAAAAAGTGCTGTAAATACTGGTTTCATGTTTCGTTTTTTTGAAATTTAAGCAATAAAGTTGATTTTATAAAATCATTGTTTCCAAATAGAAAAGGTTTTGACTTTTTGACCTTCTTCTAAATGTAAAAAGTACATTCCAGATTTCATTTGATTCAGATTGTGAATTGTTGTATACTCTTGTTTCGTGACTCCCTTCGCTAAAATTTTTCCGTGGAGCGTATGAAGATAGTATTTGGTTTGAGGAACAGTACGAATTTGAAGGGCATCGTGAAATGGGTTGGGCCAAACTTCGGAATTGAAGAGTATTTCATCCAAAGAAGCACAGTTTTCAACTAAGATATTTTGAGAGGTCTCTGATATGCAGCCTGAATTATCGTATGAATACGTGATGGTTTGGGTTCCAATACTAGAAAGACCAGGAAAAAACATGTCTTGCTCAACACCTGCTCCTGAATATACCCCCCCTTCGGGTTCTGCAATTAATGAAATACTATTTGCAGTATCACAAATGACATCGGTAGGAAGTTGAAATAAGAGGTCTTGATAGCTCCCAATCGTAACCAATGTTTCAGCCGTATCTGGACAGTTGCCAAACGTTTCATGTATGACATTATAGCTTCCAAGACTTGATTCATTGGCATTAATGGCGCCTGAAGCGAGATCTATGGACAAACCTGATTCTACAATATAGACACCCTCTTCATCGTTATTATTCTCGATTATAGCGTCACCAACACATATCACATCGCTTTCATAACTGAACGAAGCATCATTTGTAGGGTTAAAAACAACAGTTACAGTATCCGAATAATTTGAAGCACAGCCATTGCTATTTGTATAATTCAGAAAGGCGAATCCAGCTGAATTTATAAGCGCGCTATCAAGCGTTGAAATAGGTTCATTATTTAAAAACCAGAGAAAATCACCCTCATTTTGATTGGAACTGAGGTAAAATGTAGTTCCTTCACAAAAGAACAAAGAATCTGAATCGCTGTTCAGCGAAACATCGCTTAGTGGCAAATTAAAACTAACCTCATAATGATTGAGATCCGAACAGGATATTGGGATATTTGATGTGGCTGAAACAACTAGGGCATAGGTTCCTTCAGGTACATTACCAGAGAATAAACCTTGTTCACATGAATTAAAACCTTGTGATTGGAGGAGCTGAGGGATGTTGCAGTTTCCTATGTTAAAAATCTCCAAGGTCACCGGGAATTCAGCGTTAATGTTAAAATTAAAAGTGCCAGACGCATTGATAGAAAAGCGGTACCAATCGTAGTCTTTTAATCCGTTTTCAACCCATATTGATCCATATACGCTTTCATAGCAGACTACATCTTGATATTCCGGCTGTGGTGCATAGCATCCACCATTTGAATCCGTCCCACAAACCTCATATTCCGAAGTGCTATTTATTCCTGGTGATATAGTACATTGCTCAAAGGATTCAAGACAGATTGTAAAATCTAAAGTATTTGGCACCCAATTATGCCAATCAAAGACACGAATGAAATAATCATTTCCAATGATGAGATCACTTACAGTTGTGGCTTCCGTCCCTCCATCGTAACTCGTGTTTATGCACGTTAATGAGCTCAAGTTCGTACAGTTTCCCGCATATATTTCAACTACGGCATCCATTTCAGGAGATGCGGCTACTTCAATACTTGCGGCATTTGTATTTGCAGTAAATTGATACCATACATCATTATTTGCTGTTCCGTCACATGCAGGCAAGGAGGATGAAGCAACGATTAAGCTCCCTGATACGGGAGAACATGAGCTATCATGATTCAGTATTTCTGCCGTTTCGCAGTCATCGTTAATGCTTTCTGGTAAAGATGAATAATAAGTGAAGGAATCAATACCAATGTAGTTTGAATTACTTCCATTAGGACCACCTTCTGTTACGTAATATCTAAAAGCGATCCTTCCGTTTATGGGTCCTTGAAGACCGGAAATTACAATTGTATATTGTGTCCAAGTATCGGGATATCCATTTGCAGTTAAATCGGGATTTATACTTAATAGAAGACTGTTAAAATCTCCGACATCTTCGGGTGAAAAACCTGTATAAATTGAATTGCCCTCAGCGCTAAATCTCACCTCTAATCTATCAGGAAAAACTGGCGTAAATTCTTTTCTTTTGGAATAAAATGTGAGAATGTCACCGTTATTGAAAGTACGAGATGGAGAGACGGCCCAATTACTAATAATCGCAGGAGTCTCTGAACTAGAACTTTCGTATCCAACCCCCAGAAAGGTTTGTGGGTCACCATTGTGAGCGGTAATATTTAATGTATTCCCTTGTTCCCAAGTCAGATTAGGCGCTTCACTGTTGTTTAAGAAATACCAGTCATTTAAATTACTTAAATCGTTAAACCCTTCAGTGTACGTTTGGCATAACGAAACAAGGCCAATAGCACTAAAGAGTGAGACTAATGATGACCTAATTGTCATTCGTTTATTTTATCAATTGGAATTTTAGTGTTTTCGATACCATTCCATTATTCGATTCAAGTTGAATAAGATAGCTGCCATTTTCAAATACCGACAAGTCAAGGTTCATTCCACTTGTTGACGTTTCTTGTACTTTGAGAATTTGCCCTTGAAGGTTAAAAATTCTAATAGTATTAAACTGATAAGCTGCATCAACAGTTAAGTCTCCATTTGAAGGATTAGGATAAATAGTAAAATCTGCTTCATTGATTTGAACAATCTCTGCGGAGGCACAAATTTCATTAACAGGATTTCCATCACAGTCATCAATCGCATATAGGATAGCTTCTTCACTTGGTTCATTTTCCGGTTGAAGTGGTGTTTCACTGCAACCAAGTTGAAGTACCAAGAAATCTCGAATGAAGTTAACAGTGAGATTCATCAATGCAGCATCACTTGCATAAGGAACATGTCCAGCTCCTTCGTAGGTGTAAAAGTATTCTTCAACACCCAAAGCACAAGCGCGCTCGTGGAGCATTCTGCTTCCATCCAGATACATCAAGGGAATTCCAGGATTTACGATGCCTCGGTTGTAGGTTACAACACCATCCGCAGTTCCATGAAATGAACAAAGTGGAATATCACCTGCCTCCATCCAACTATATCTAGCTAGAGCTCCACAGCCATTGATTACACCTTGAACATTGGAAGAATAACCAGGATTCCCACTTGTCCCTTCAATTCCACCTAAAGCGTCTATGGTTGGTCCATCGAGGTAATCTTCAATTTCGCATGCATCATCAAGGTAACCAACATGAAGTGCGGTTATGGCGCCTGCCGAGCTGCCTCCGATAAAAATTCTATTGGTATCAATTTTATATTGATTATTGGTTTGTTTATCCTTGTAGAAGTATCGTATCGCCGCTCTTAGATCTTGAGTTGCACGAACCACGGCTTTAACTGCATTTGCAGAATCAATAGGGAAAAATCCTAAACGATAGTTAATCGAAGCACATGCATATCCTTTTTTAGCAAAACGCTCTGAAAACGTAACCATATCGAAGTCAGTTTTATCCCCGCCAATAAAACTACCACCATGAACCCAAATTAACAGCGGTCTTTCTGTTTCGGTATCACCTTCGGGCTCATAAAAGTCCAACTTTAAGGCATATTGCCCACCTGTCCAAGTGGCATTTTGACCAAATTCAATGTCAGAGGTTAAGGTTACGTCACTAAAGACATCACTTGCGTATCTTCCATCGGTGCAAGGTGATTGTGCGTTGGAGTGTAAAAATCCAAAGCTGACTAGGATTAGGAGTAAAAAGTTCTTCATAATATAGGTATAGTTAAGGTTTTTTCAATTTAAACTGCTGTATATCAGCAATTTGTTTGTTGAATGTTTTTGATTACAAAACGAAGGTTTCATTCTGTAATCAAAATATGTTATCAATAATAATTTTCTTTCCCTATAAATATATTAATTATTGTCCGAATTACTTGAAGTCCAAAAGGGTTTTAAAGTAATTCTTTCAGTTCTTTAAACTTTCATCTCTTCTGCTTCAGTATTTTCGATTTCAGCATCAAGGTAGTTTTGAACAATATCAATAGCATTATCTATCACGTCACTTAGTGCCACAATGTAAGTACCTTCCTCTGCAAGAGAAATCGCATGTTTAATAGCTTCTACCTCCAAAGAAACGACCTCGTGAGTTACGGATGCATCTCCTTCTTGAAGTCCATCCAGAATCAAGTTGATAATTTCGCTTTCGGTTCTACCACGAAGGTGCTTTTCTTGTCTTATAATGACATGATCAAACATTCTTGCGGCGATTACTGCACACTCTTTAATGTCTTTATCTCTGCGATCACCCACACCCGATATAATACCAATTTTTCTGGTCGCGTCAATACTACCCAGGTAATCCTCAATACCTCTATAGCTTGTAGGATTATGAGCAAAGTCGATAAGGACCTTGAATTTTGAAAATTCAAATACATTCATCCTTCCAGGTGTCTGGGCAGCACTTGGAATAAAGGTCGCAAGTGATAATTTTATCCCCTCTGTCTTAAATCCATAGAGATAAGCTGAAAGTGTAGCAGCCAGTACATTGGCGATCATGAATTTTGCTTTACCATTCATGGTGAGTGGAATGTGAGATGCTCTTTCTACTCTAATCTTCCAGTCCCCTTTTTTAATGGTAATAAATCCATTTTCATAGATAGCGGCAATACCTCCTTCTGAACAATGCTCCAGAATAGCAGGGCAGTTTTCATCTAGGCTAAAAAGTGCCACGTTACATGAAAGTGATTTTGCGATTTCAAGACAATGTTCGTCTTCTCCGTTTAAAACGGCCCAGCCATCTTTTTTAACACTTTCAACAACGACAGACTTCACACGGGATAAGTCTTTGAGGTCATGAATATCACTGAGCCCTAAATGGTCTTCTTGAATATTAGTGATCACGCCAATATCGCAAACCTTGTATCCTAAACCTGATCTTAGAATACCACCCCGAGCTGTTTCAAGCACAGCAAATTCTACATTGGGATCCTTTAAAACGTATTCAGCACTAATAGGACCTGTAGTATCTCCTTTTTCCATCATATGATTCTGGATGTAGATACCATCAGAGGTCGTAAAGCCAACCTTGTAATTATTGTTTTTTACGATATGCGCAATTAATCTTGTTGTCGTCGTCTTGCCGTTTGTACCGGTGACAGAAATTATAGGAATTCTTGATGGTTTCCCAGGAGGGTAAAGCATATCGATTACCGGAGCCGCAACATTCCTTGGGAGTCCTTCGGAGGGAGCAAGGTGCATTCTAAATCCTGGAGCCGCGTTCACCTCGAGGACAACTCCACCATTCTCCTTTAAGGACTGCGTAAGATTTGGTGCCATAATATCAATACCACAAATGTCTAATCCAATGACTCTTGAGATTCTTTCAGCAATAAAAACGTTTTCGGGATGCATTAAATCTGTTACATCAACAGAAGTTCCACCTGTACTTAGATTTGCTGTAGATTTTAGATAAAGCGTTTCCTTATCGCTAAGTATGGTCTCAAGCGTATATCCAGCATTATCAATAAGTCTTTCTGTAGAATGATCTACAGTGATTTCGGTAAGTACATTTTCATGACCATAACCTCTTCTTGGGTCTTCATTCGTGATGTCTATAAGCTCTTGTATTGTATTTTTACCATTGCCAATTACGTGCGCAGGTACGCGCTGAGCTGCCGCAATTACTTCATTGTTAATTACAAGAATTCTAAAGTCAAACCCAGTAATGAATTTTTCAACAA
The DNA here is from genome assembly GCA_029251865.1 of Crocinitomicaceae bacterium. Classification (GTDB taxonomy): domain Bacteria; phylum Bacteroidota; class Bacteroidia; order Flavobacteriales_D; family Crocinitomicaceae; genus UBA952. The sequence continues at coordinate 20,268 of JAQXCN010000077.1, forward strand.
TAACACGTCTTGAATATTCTTTGGCATGTTTCAAACCCTTTACCGCATCGTCCCAATTTGTTACATTGATTGAAGCTCCTTTACCGTGATTTCCGTCAAGAGGTTTGATTACGATTGGATAACCGATGTCTGCTATTGTCTCTTCTAAATCTTCAGTATCATAACAGATGTCTCCTTTTGCTACGGGTATTGATGCTTCATCAAGCATTTTTTTGGTCTGCTCTTTATTACAAGCAATATCTACTGCAATATTACTTGTTTTACATGTTATGGTAGCTTGAAACCTCATTTGGTTCACCCCAGCTCCGAGCTGTATCAGTGAATTCCTCCCTAATCTTAAGAATGGTATATCTCGAGAAACAGCCTCATCCACAATACTTCCTGTACTTGGTCCAAGCCGCACATCTTCTCGAATTTCTTTCATATTCTGAATATCCTCAGCTAAATCATAAACTTCACCGGAAATTAAAGCTTCTGCTATTCTCACTGCCGCTTTTGCAGAATAAACGCCAACCTTTTCTTCTAAATAATTGAAAACAACATTGTAGATTCCAGGGGTTTTTGTTTCTCTTGTTCTACCAAATCCAACATCCATACCAGCTAAAGTCTGGATTTCAAGAGCGATGTGTTCTATGACGTGCCCCATCCAAGTTCCGCGATCAACACGTTGAAAAAATCCACCATGACAGCCTTCAGAACAACGGTGCTCAATTAAAGTAGGGAGTAACTCCTCTAGTCTTTCTCTGAATCCCTCGATTTTATCCGTTGGCCTTTGCTCTAGCTCCTCCAGGTCGAGTCGCATTTGAATTAATTTTGTTCTTCTTATGCTCCAGATATTTGGACCTCTAAGTGCTTGAATTTTAAGTATTTTCATAGTTAAAACGATGTTAAATTAAACGTATCTCTTCCAAAAATTTCGGCAAAGGTACAACATCATTTGGATACTAGGAGAAAACTTTAACTTTTATCTAAACTAAAGTGAAATTGACTGCCAATTCCCGGAGTACTTTGGACAGAAATTTTTTGATTATGGGCATCAATAATATGTTTGACAATGGCCAAGCCTAGGCCTGATCCCCCTTTGTGTCGAGTTCGACTTTTTTCCACCCTGTAAAAGCGTTCGAACAGGCGAATATGCTCTGATTCTTCAATGCCAATTCCGTTGTCAGCAATTTGAATCGTAGTTAATTCATCAATGGTGAATATGGTGATTTTTGTATTGCCATCTTCGACACCATAAGCAATCGAATTTCGTATTAAATTCGTGAGCACTTGACCTATTTTTTTACGGTCAGCGGTTACAAAAGTTTCTTCTTCTTGACAATCAATCTCGAATGTGATATGCTTTTTATCGGCGATAAGTTCTAGAGATTCTAAAGATTCTTTAACGAGCAGGACTAGGTCGAAGGAAACCATTTCGAGCTGAAACTTTTCAGCTTCCATTTTCGTTATACGATCAAGATCATCTAATATGCCTACGATTCTATCTGTAGCGACAGCTGCACGCTCTAAAAATTTTTGATTGATTTCATCATCCTCTAAACCACCTTCAAGTAAAGTTAATATGTAACCTTGTATTGAAAAAAGCGGTGTTTTTAATTCATGAGCAAGGTTTCCTAGAAACTCTCTTCTAAATACCTCTTGGTCTTTTAGCTTAGATATTTCCTTGGTTTGAAAATCTTTCCATTGTTCTATTTTTTCTTCAGCATTTTCAATCATCTCATCTAATGATTCATCTAGATAGGGCGCATTGATATGTTCCTGTTTTGTTTGAATAGAACGGTATATAATTGCGAGTCGATGCTGAATAAATTTCTTTAGTAAGAAATTGAAAATAAAGAAAACAAAAGTTCCTCCGAGAAAGGGGATCGTGAAAAACAAATAGGATTCAACTTTTGTAATGAAAAGGTGAACAAAAAAAGTGCACAAAAAACCGAAGGCCATAGTCGCGAGGCTTCCATATAGTATTAATAGGCTGGGTTTTGGGTATTTCACGTTTAACGAATATATTATAAGTTACGAATATAGTCTCTCTTCTTTTAATTTTTGTAATTAAAGCACCTTTTAGGTGCTGGTTCAAACCAAATATATTCACATAAAAAAGCCAAGTAAGCATGCTTACCTGGCTCTGATATAATTATTGTTTAATTACTCAAATGTAATTTTCATTTCAACACGTCTGTTTTTCTGACGTCCTTCAGCTGTCTTATTGTCGGCAATCGGTGAAGTTTCCCCGAAGTATTTAACAGTCATTCTTGCTTTATCTACGCCCTTATCCGTTAGGTAAGCTTCCACAGCTTGAGCTCTTCTTTTAGATAAGTTCAGATTTGTTTGTGCTTTACCAACATTATCGGTGTGACCGCTGATTAGTAAGTTGAAACTTTCATTTTCCAGCATCACTTTTGATAATTCATCAAGTGACGGTTTTGACGCAGAAAGAATAATTGCTTTACTACTCGCAAATTCTAAGTTATCAAACGCCACTTTCAGGATTTCTTCCACTGCTTCTTCTATTACAGGACATCCTTTATTACTTCTTGGACCTGGTGTTTTTGGACAGTCATCCTCTGAATCTTTAAGACCATCACCATCTGTATCAGGACAACCTTTAAATTCGATAATACCTGGAATTTCAGGACAGTCATCCTCTGAATCTTTAAGTCCGTCACCGTCAGTATCAGGGCAGCCATTAAATTTAGGAATACCTGGAACCGTTGGACAGTCATCTTTTTCGTCAATGATTCCGTCTCCGTCAAGATCTGAGGGTTCTTCGATGATCTCTACAACTTTTTTCTTAGGGCAACCATTGTTTTCTTTTGGTCCAAATACAGTTGGGCACTCATCGTCTGAATCTTTTAACCCATCTCCATCTGTATCAGGGCAACCTTTGAATACAACAAGGCCTGAGTCTAGAGGACAATCATCTTCTTTATCCATTATACCATCATTGTCTGTGTCAGGACAACCCTTGAATACAACAAGACCTGAATCTAATGGGCAGTCATCTTCTTTATCCATTATACCATCATTATCTGTGTCAGGACAGCCGTTAAAAGCAGCGATACCCGCTGTATCTGGACAATCATCTACGTTGTCAGGTATAGAATCTCCATCTCTGTCTGGACAGCCTTTAAATGCAACCAAACCTGAATCTAATGGACAATCATCTTTCATATCGATGATACCATCATTGTCCGTATCAGGGCATCCCTTGAACGTCCAAGGTCCAGGTTCTGTAATACAATCATCCACTTTATCAGAAACTTTATCTCCGTCGATATCACTCGGTGCGCTATATAATATTGGAACATGAACACCAGCAAAGAATTCTACACCACGAACATTTCCTGTAGCGAAGAGCGCTCTGAAATCTGTAACTCCCATTGTTAAGGGGCCTAATCGCGTTGCAACTCCTGCTTTAAATCCGCTGTAGGAATTCATGGAGATTGGTAAATGAACACCGAGCCAAGCAAAATCAAAGCTAGGTGTAACAGAAAATTGGTTCGCAACCTTAACTTTTGCATCTCTGTTTCTAGATACAATATTAAAAATACCAGTTGCATTTACGTAAAATGATTTCCAAATGTGATAATCAACTTGAAAGCTAAACGCCGAGGGGGTCCGCATAAAAAAGGAAGATTCTACATCTTTTTCTCCTGCGGTCCATTCTGAGTTTCCTGCAGCACTTGACTGGCCAATCAAGGAGTCAATGATACCATCCACGCCAACGAGGTCATCTGCCGAATCGAAAGTATTTAGATCGAATAAGTTAGACGTTTGTACGGAGAAGTCACGACTTAAACCACCTTTTTTGAAGCTCATTCCGCCTAAGTCTGTTAACGAGAGACCGACCCTTACTTTATACTTGTTCTGGTCACGAGCCCATAGGTTCATCTCACCATCCATGTCATACTTATAGTCTTTATATTCAGGTCTCCACTCGTAGACAACACCTAAGTCTAAACCAAAACCTCTTGCTGTTGACTTTGGGGCACCAAACATACCACTTTGATCAATGTTATCCTCCGCGATATCACCAATGCTTTCAGAATAACCGTATCCGAAATCACCACTCAAAAACTGCGTCGTATCGTCGTTATATAGGTCGTAACGGAAATTGTTACTAAACATGTATGCTGCAGCATATCCTGCGAGATATTTCAGATTTGCTCCTGCTTTTAAGAAATGTTCTCCTTCTTCTTTGATTATTTGCGAGTAATTAAAGCCGTATTCAGCCCATGTCATATGATTCACATTGATCAGCTCTTCGTTTATTTGTGTATTCCAAAAATCTGTGTCTTCTAACTCTTCCTCTGCGAGATAGGCAAGCTTTGGATCAATGTTATCGATGTTCGTAATTGAGCGTATTTTAGCTCCGAATCCAATAGCGATTTTGGGATTAATGTGAAACATCACATTGAATAGGTCAAACTGAAAGTTCGTATTAAAGCCTAGAACACCAGTAGAGTTTTTATCATAACTTTTTGGAAGAAAGCTATATCCTCCAAAATAATTTGGTTCTAATCCTGGGTCTGGATCCTCAGACCATGCGTCAATAGCATCCTGATTTTCAAATGAACCTTTCCACCATTTAGGTAATATTGAAGCGTCGAAAGCACCGAAATTTTGGTAGGCATTAAAATTTAAACTAAATAAATTTAGGTCAAACTTAAAACGTCCGTCAACGAAACTTGCCGGTTGTATATCCATACCCATAGTTCCCGCGTAGTTACTAGAGGAGACACCTAAATAATTTTGAGAAAAGCTAGAATAGCTTAACATTAATAGAAGGATGAAACTGATTTTTTTCATTTTTAGAATTTAGTGTATTGAATTAATTTATCGCCAAGGAAAGTTGTTATTGAAATACCTCGACGGTCGTAAGTTGTTAATTGAAGACTTTTTTCACCGTGGCGCTTCTTACCTTGTTCTGTTAAATTTTCTGAGCCTAAAAGTACGATTTTGTTTTCAATACCGTCAAGGACTCCAATTTCAACAGGACGGTTTTCTCTTGTGTAAATTTGGATTTTATCAATAGAGGAGCAGTCTAATGATTTTTTACCAACAAATTGCCCGTTGGAATTTATTGCTAGAAGTTCATTTCCCTTTGCAAAAAGCAGTTCTAGAGTTCCATTGTTTTCAAATGCAACCTTAAATTCAAAACCCACTGGGCATTGAAGGCTCGATTGTTTTCCCTGTAAGTTGACCGTGTGCTTCCTGTCTTGGGAGATCACAACTGATTTCGCTGAAAATTTTAAGAGTTCATATACCCCTTCTAATTCAAATTTCCTGATTGTTCTTTTTTGTTCCAAATCAATGATAAAAAGTTTGTTTTCGCACAATACAGCTACTACTTTTCTGTTTTTTTCCTTGAAAAGAACCATATCTTTTATTTCAGAGCTAAAGGAATAGGTAGATAGCGTGCGGCCGTCATTATCTGTGACGGTCATTGTATTGACGTTTGGAATAAGAAATGATATTTTCCGCTTTAATCTAAATCGTATAGGATGAACACCGCCTGAAGTTGGGAAACGGTTAAGAATACGTCCTCCCGTATCTACAATCCAAGCCTCATCTTTAAATAATATTGAAATGTCTTGATTTTTATCTGTAGACATTTCCATTAATTTCGGTGTTGATATAACCTCTTTGTCAAAAGTTTTTTCCCATTTTCTAATCCCGTTTGCATATCGAATCCATTTATTAGAGGCTGTAATTAAAAAGGTGTTCCCGCGTCCTGAATAAGCATAAAAAGAATTGATTTTCTCACTAGGATTCATGGAGAAGTATGATTTACTTGGGTCATCTTCATCTTCCTTTGCGTCTGAAAAATCTATGTAGCGGGTGGTAATCCATTTTTTTCCAGCTTCGCTAATTGCAAAAGGTGTTAGATTTCGCTCGTATGAGCGGTAAAGCACTTTTTTAGGTAAGCCAGTGTATATACGTTCTGCTTTTTTTTGATTTTTATTCAATGAGTTCCCCATTGCTATTTCAGCGCCAAGTGCATCAAACAAAGCCTTGTCTTCCGAAAGAATGACAAAGTTTTGAATATCGGTTACGTAAATTCCTTTTGAGAAGTCCTTGCGAAAACTCGAGGTTAATATAAAATTTCGGAGGTACCTGAAGTTCGCTTCGGTTTGTTGCTCACCCAATTTTTCACTTAAGTTATCAAGTGCTCGTTGCCCATCTTTCATATCCATGATGAAGATATGTTTGTCAGCTTTTTTTAGGACTAATAATCCGGTTTTAATCCAATTTGAAAACATATTTTTAGCAAAGACAGAATCCGTTTCTTTTAAATAGTTCAATTCATAGTAGGTGTAAGAATCAAAATCAGAGGGAATGAATTTAGAGAAGACAGCTTGATCATCTGTGTTTTTAACCTCCTTGTTGATGTTTGGATAATCTGTATATGAAATGAGCGCATTTGTTTTCTCATAAAAGTCTGTCACTTGAACTGTGGCATCAATGATATTAATTCGACTGCGACTTGCCTTTTTATCTATTTCAAAGAATAAGCTACTTTTTGTATTCTTAATCTTTGGGGTTCTTAAAATTAATTTGTTTTCTGTATAGTTACCTCGGTATTCGCCATACGTAAGCGTACGATTACCCGTGAATTTCACTTGATGTTTACCGTTTATGAAGAGTGACCTGAGTGTGTTTTGAGTCCAATCATAATTGCTTTCGAATACGACAATTCCGCGTTTCTTGCTAAAATATATTGTGCAGTTTTCAGGAGTGCTTGGAGCCAAACTACTTATGAGGTCCGCATTTAAGGGAATCGTTTCAATTGTTTCATTGATTGGATTTGATGCGTATGGAAAGTTAATTGCAAAAATGGTTTCATCCTCAAGCGCAAAATAATTTGAAACGTTTTGACTCTCCTTTTCAATGGTTAATTCCCCCATTAAGACATACGTTGCATAGGAACAGGCAGTAACCAATAAAAGCATCAAAACCTTATTTAGCATAGTTCAAAGTTACATGCATACGCGAATGAATTTCAGTAAGCATAAAAATGAAATGAACAGCGGATTGTTTACTTAAAAAGCTTTAGTTGATTTTCGCCTCCAAGCAGATTGAATGTCATTCTGTGTTCGGGGGTAGGGCCAAATTCTTTTATTGCTTTTCTGTGTTTTTTTGTAGGATAACCTTTGTTTTTAATCCAGTCATATTCAGGGTGCTTTGTGTGAAGGGCTGACATGATATTATCTCTTGTTGTTTTTGCAATTATTGATGCAGCGGCTATTGACTGGAAAAGGCTATCTCCTTTTATAATACAGCTATGGGGTATTGTCTTATAAGGGTTAAACCGATTACCATCAATAAGCAGATGTTCAGGCTTACATTTTTTAAGCGCATCAATAGCCCGGTGCATAGCTAGAAAGCTCGCATTTAAGATATTGATTTCGTCAATTTCAAAATTAGTCACGATACCTACGCCATAATCGAGTGCTTGAGCGAAAATCTCTTCTCTCAGTAGGATTCTGTCCTTTTCGCTAAGTTTTTTTGAGTCGTCTAATCCGGCGATTTTCTTGTTAGGATTTAATATCACGGCGCTTGCAACCACAGGTCCCGAAAGACAGCCGCGTCCAGCCTCATCACAACCTGCTTCAATTACCTTTTCATTAAGATAAGCTTGTAAGCTCTTCATAATTTAAAATTCGCAAAAATATTGTAGATTAGCAGAAATTAATTGACATGAAATCTTTCTTATTTTCTTTCCTTTTCATCGTAGTATCATTTCCCTCCATCTGTCAAGAAGCTACTGTTGATTCTAAAGCGCTTTTTGAACAGTCCATATCGGATGGTGCGATTAATATGACGCTTCCTTCTTCTGTTACGGGTGAGGATGTAGAAACATATTCTAAATATTACACACCTTACTTCGCCACAAACTATGATGTCGCGTCTCATAAAGTGACTTTTACGATGGTAAACAATGATGCCAAATCGAGAAGAGTAATTATGAGATTTCTAGGTGCAAATAAAATCCAGACGGTTTTAGTTGAGGACCAGGTTTTTTTGATGACTGATTTTTACAACGCTTTCCTCAAGTAATATTAGAAAACTTCCTTATACCGTTTGGTGAAATAAGAAAATCCAGACTTATATCCGTATTTTCTATATTTTGTATAGTTATAGGTTCGGCTGTATGACATACCCCAATTTTTATACAGGCTGCTTTTGTTTGACTTAAAAAACGATCATAGAATCCGCCACCATAACCCAATCTGTGGCCATTAGCATTGAATCCGAGCATCGGAACAATAACGACGTCTATTTCGTCTATTTCAATTTCAACTCCGTTTACAGGCTCTGGGATACCATATTCATTTTTCTTTATTTGCAGATCGCTTTGATAATGAATCGGAGTCATTTCTTTCGCAGCGAAATTTGTGCGATTTACAGTAACTCTACCTTTTAAAAGGGTTATTTTTTCAATGAGAGGATAAAGGTTGAGTTCTTTGTTTTTTTGTATTGGAAGGAAAATATTTACCAGGGTACCCTGCCATTTAAATCCTCTTAAAAGATGTTTAATGACCGCCTGAGAAATGTTTTCTATTTCTGTTTTCGAAAGATTATTTCTTTCAGATTTTAAGATATTTCTAATTTCATTTTTTTGCATTTGATAACAAATATCAATATTCCTTGATTTAGAACCAACCTTTTTTATAATTTGTACGTCAAATAGAAGAATCTATAAATATGACCCGGATTATTAAAAACATTTCGTTAATAATGTTGTGTGTAAACATTAATTATGCTCAGGATGATTTTTCTTTCGATGAAGATTTTAGTTTTGAGGATGACAATCCAGTTACTTTTAATTCAACACGTGTCATTTCAGGTCATTCAGTGGAGGTCTTACCACCTCAAACTTTTGAAATGCGTATCGAACATAGATTTGGAGATATTGCCGGAAGTAATGGAGGGTATCAAACAATGTTTGGTTTTGATAATGTATCCGATATGCGAATTGCCCTTGAGTATGGAGTCAACGAAGATCTTATGCTCGGATTTGGCCGTTGTAAAGGAACTTCACAGCCATACAGGTCTTTATTAGACGGCTTTGTAAAATACAAAGTCTTGAGTCAAGCTAAAGAACAGGCCCCTGTTTCACTGACCGCGGTTGGAGGCGCATCTTTTACATATCAAGAGGCTTCTTCTGATATAAGTAGTATTAGTCATTTCCCCGAAACTACCCACAGATTATCTTACTACACACAATTAAACATTGCGCGTCGTTTTGGAAAGATATTGAGCGTATGTTTGATGCCAACATTTGTACACAGGAATTACGTTGCTGCTGATGATGTTAATTCTTTATTGTCATTAGGTACAGCAATTCGAGTCAGACTTTCTAAAAAGTTCTTCTTATTGGCAGAATATTATCATTGTATCAATGAAGGGGACTTTCGTAAGAACGGATATAATAACAGTTTAGGTTTAGCGCTTGAATGGTCTACGTTTGGCCATAATTTTACAATTAATTTTACGAATTCAAAAGGATTGGGAGAAACCCAATTTATACCTTATACTTTTGAAAATTGGTCAGAGGGTCAATTTAGATTAGGTTTTTGTGTGAGTCGTCAATTTGCCATTAAAAAATGAAGAGTCCAATTTTAATAGTTTCCTTTATGGTATTATTCTCCTGTTCAAAAGATAAGGTAATCGATAATCAAGCATTTACATGTACTGATGAGGTGCTTTTTGCACAGGAAATTGAACCATTGATAAATCAATATTGTATCGGCTGTCATAGTGCAGGTTCTTCTTCCGGTGGTTATAATCTTGAAGGTCACTCAAATATTGCGAATCAATCGCAACAAATTTTAGGCGCGATGCAAGCAGATGGTTTTCAACTAATGCCCATTGGAGGTCCCGCTTTGAATGACACATTGATACAGCGTTTTAGATGCTGGATTGAACAAGGAAAATTAGACAATTAATAACGAAAATGAGAAATATGAAAAAAACGCTACCGCTTACTCTTGGTGCACTTGCATTGACACTATTAGCATTTCAATGGGGAGCCGATATGAATCAAGAAGCCTTTAGACCCATGAATTCGGGTGGAGCCGGTCCTGGAAAAACTGGTGCTCCAGGTGAATCAAACTGTACGGCCTGCCATTCTGGTTCTGTTATGGATGGCGCAAACGTCAATGTTCTGACCATTTCAGACGCTTCGGGCCCCGTTACATCTTATGTGCCGGGTAATACTTATGCGGTCACCTTGGCAATGACTACAAATCCCCAGAAAAAAGGATTTCAAGCAACTGTTTTAAATAACGCTGAAGATATGGCTGGTTCATTTAGCGCATCAATGAGTACTGCGATAAGTTCTTTAAACGGTCGAAGTTATGCGAATCACATATCAGCGAGTAATACAAGTTCTGTTTCTGAATGGCTTTGGGATTGGACTGCGCCTTCTTCAAATACAGGAGATGTTACTTTTTATGTATCGAGTAATCATGCGAATGGTAATGGTACGACCAGCGGTGATGAAATCTTTTTATCCCAACATACCTTTACTGAAGACAATGGAGCATCTGTCAGCGAACAGGCTTTTTCAGCACAAACGGCATCCTTTATTGCCGAAACGAATGAATTATTTATTGTAATGAACCATTCTGATCTCGGTTTATTAAACGTTGGACTCTACGACATAAACGGAAAACAAGTTTTAAACAAAAAGAAATTGATGCTTTCGTCAGGTGAAAACGTACTGAGGTTCAAGGTCAATACTTCAATAGATAATGGTACTTATGTACTTGCATTGAAGCAAGGAGGAGAACAAATAACAGAAATGGTCAAGATTTTAAGATAATTTCTACACGCGTAAACCACTCATTTGTAGTGATTAACACAGTGATTTGCCTATTTATTAATTTAAATGGGCATTTTTTTTCATTTTTTTCTTGGTATAAAAAAAAGAGTATATATCTTTGCACCCCGCAAGTAATTAAGCGTAGTTATTTGTAAGAGTCCTTTTAGTTTGAATTAAGCGAGAGGATTTTTTATTGTTTAGGAGTTTGAAAGCGAATAAA
>JAQXCN010000078.1 GCA_029251865.1 Crocinitomicaceae bacterium
GAGGCGACCCTTACAAGTGCAGTAACGGGCTGTGATAGTTTAGCAACGCTGAACTTAAGTGTAGACCCAACTTTAACGAGTACCACTTCTCTTACGATCTGTGACACGGAACTTCCTTATAGCTGGAATGGCTTAACGTTCACTGCTGCTGGAAGCCAAGAGGCGACCCTTACAAGTGCAGTAACGGGCTGTGATAGTTTAGCAACGCTGGATTTAACGGTAAATCCAACACCTGATTTGTTTTATGTGCTTAGCGATTCTGAAATATGTTCAGGAGACATTACAGATATCACATTAAACAGTTCTTATTCAGCAACCATATATTCTTGGGATTTTTCACAGACATTGATTTCGGGACCTACGACAGGTAATGGGAATCAGATAAGTCAACAAATTAATACAACTTCGTCTAATCAAGGTTCAGTGACATATATCATAACTCCCATTCTTAATTTTTGTATTGGTACACCTGTTGAAGTACAAATTTCGGTAAATCCAATTCCTGGTGTAACAGTCGATCCTGAATCGCAGACAATATACGCTGGTCAATCTGCGACAATAAATGCTATGGGATCTCCTCAGGGTGGTGGGTATTTTTGGAATCCAGGAGGGGAGACTACAGAATCAATTACAGTGAGTCCACCTCAAACAACAACATATAATGTTACGTATGTATTAGATGGCTGTACAACAGACACTTCGGCTATAGTTATTGTTGAGGACGCTCCGGAGGTAACTTCAAATTCTGGTATAATCTGTAGCGGTGATAGTATATTATTAATTGCAAATCCAACAATTTCAGGAGGGACATACTTATGGTCAAATAATGAGACAAGCTCTTCGATATGGGTATCGCCAACAACGAATTCCGTTTATTCTGTGGAGTATACGGTAAATGGATATACGACAACACCCTCAATTTCAACGGTAACAGTGAATCAAACACCAATTATTTCTGTTGAAGATCAAGTGATTTGTGAAGGGCAGAGTGTAACTATTTCTGCGACAACAAGTATTGGTGGTGGTACTTATAACTGGCTACCTGGAGGAGAAGTATCACAGCAGATCAATGTCAGTCCAAATGCGACAACGGTATATCAAGTTGAATATTCAGTGAATGGTTGTACCGCTCAAGATAGTGCACTTGTGGCAGTCAATCCTGTTCCAACATTAACGATTTCGGATACGACTATTTGTTCAGGTGAATCGGTAGAATTGAATGCAATTACAAATTTACTCGGAGGAACATACCTTTGGGGAGATAATAGTACCACCCCAATTATTAATGTTTCCCCAAATAGTACAACATCTTATTCAGTTTTATATACCTTAAATGGTTGTCAGGTTTCAGGGACAACTACGGTTAATGTAAATATGATACCAATAGCTCAAGTCACTAATGATGTTATTTGTTCAGGAGAAACAGGCCAGCTTTCGGCGTCATCGAATCTTACGGGAGGATCCTATTTTTGGAATGGAATTCAAGGTGCAAATATTTATACTGCTAACCCCAGTCAGACAACAGATTATACTCTTGTTTATGTTCTGAATTCTTGCGAAAGCATACCTGTAACAGGCACGATTACAGTTAATGAAATCCCAGAAGTCATTTTAGAAGACGCAATTATTTGTTCAGGTGATAACTTGATTTTGACTTCCGAGGTCACAATTCCAGGAGGAGTATATTCATGGTCGCCTACAGGAGAGGTAACATCTGCTATTCAAGTGAGCCCAGTTGATGCTACAACATATACGCTCGATTATACTGTTGGAGGTTGTGGTGCATCTGCGACAGCTCAGGTTACTGTTCAGTTACCGCCGCAATTATCAATAGAGGTATCGGACACACTTGGTTGCGCTCCTTTTACAGTCATGTTCGAGAATCCATTTGCTACTGAAGATACAGATTGTGTTTGGGAATTTGGGAATGGCCTGGCCGTAGGTGGATGTAATCCAACATTTACATTTAATGAAGAAGGGTGTTACGATGTCACTTTGTTGTCTTCTGATGGTGTTTGCACATCTGAATTAGCTCAAACAAATATTATTTGTGTAGAAGGCCCGCCAGTGGCATCTTTTTATGCAAACCCTCCAATAATAACTGATCCAACACAGTGGATTCAGTTCTCTAATAATAGTATCGGTGCCGTTGATTATGAGTGGGAATTTGGAGATGGTCAAGGGTCTGATTTGGAGCAGCCACAACATTTGTATACGGATATCAACGATGGCTTTGTAATAACATTGATAGCGTCTTCTGAGCTTGGATGTGTTGATTCTGCTCAAGTTTCAATAATTTATCAAGAAGAGCCCATTGTTTATATTCCAAATACTTTTACTCCAGATGGGGATCAATACAATCATGTTTTTGTTCCAGTGTTCACATCAGGTTATGATCCTTTTAACTACGAGATGTTAATATTTAACAGATGGGGTGAGGTTGTTTTTGAATCTCATGATGTGAATGTTGGATGGGATGGAACCTTTGGTGTAAATGGAACCGATGCTCAAGATGGGGCTTATACTTACAAGATAATATACAAAGTCTTGAAGACGGATGAACGACGCCTAATTGTGGGTCACGTTAATTTAATTCGTTAAAAGTAAGCTTGAATTTCACCTTGTTTAATTCGCTAGAGCAGTTTAACATAGCGTTGTGATCATCCACTATAGTCTTAATGATATTCAATTTTAATTTAACTGAGTTATCAAGTTTTTCATTAAATCTTTGTTGTAATAGTTTTTCACTGAATAAATTAATTTTTATTTCTTCTACATTGCAATAAATAACCACACCGAATTCTACTCCATTCTCAAAGGATTCAAAGGAAATACGTGGTGTTGCTTTAAAAATCACGTTCTCCATTATTAAGCTTAAAATATTTGACCAAAGTTGTATGGTTTGGAAATCAAATGCGAAAATGTTCAAACTTTCATTTATATTGAAATTCAGTTCAACTTCAGGATATTGCAATCTGATATGTTGTTGTAAGCCGTAGAATGTAGTTTCTAATTTTATTTTTTTCTTCTCCTTTTTTTCTTCAGAAAGAACTAAAGATTTTAAGTTTGAAATCGAATTATTTGTTTTTTTACTCATCTCAATAAGAGAATGATTAAATCCATACATAGAATTAATGTCATGAAGTAAATCTAAAGTGTAAGACGGATTCTTGATAAGAACGAGGTCTATAAAATCAGCATCCGATTTAAGATTCAGTTTGGCAAGTTGTTGAATAACATGAGGCTCGAAATTTAAGTTCAAGGTCTTTATTTTTGACTTTATCTCTTCAATGTTTTCCCTTCTGGTAATTCGGTCGCTACTTATTCTTTCATCTTTTAATGGCGCAATTCTAGGGGAGATATAGCTTAAATCGTTTTTATTCAAAGGAGTTTTAGATTGGATTTGAATAATTCGATTCATCAAAAATAGGATCGCCTCACTTCCAGCCTTGATTGAGGCTAATGGCGTATTCATTTCGTGTGCGATAATCGCGGCAATTTCGCCGATAATAACTTTTTTTTCTTGGTCTACTATTTTATGGTTTAAGTCAATATTTTCCTTTGACTTAATTTGAATTTCATTTTCGAGATTTGAATTTAAGGATAAGACCTCTTTTTGTAGGTTTTCTTTTATTTCTTGTTCTTGTAAACGACTGTAATGTGATTCAAGAAGGGATGCAATCATATTGAAAATGTATAAATGCCTTTTGTTAAAAAAATTCGTTTTAGGATGTTCAGAATCTATAACTCCAATTACTTTTTTCTTGTAAAAAACTGGAACAGCAAGTTCAGATCTTCTTTCTTGGTCATCTACGATATATTGTTCATTTTTTCTTGTATCATCAACCAATTCATGAACACCATTTAAAGCAACGGAGCCTACGATACCTTCTCCAACTTCAATCTCTATAGGTTCATGAATCGCTACATAATCTATGTTTTTTGGACCGAATGCCGCCCGCTGAATAAGTTTGTTTTTATCAAAATCTACCATGTAGATTACGCAGTCAACTAATTTTAACTGTGAAATAATATTTTTTGTAATCTTCCATAGCGCATCATAAATCGTTAGTGAATCATTAAGTTCTCTTGAGAAAAATGAAATGATTTTTTCACTTTCAAGGGCCATCTCTAACTCGTTTGTTCTTATGTTGACTAAAGATTCAAGTGTTTTAGTTTTGTCTTCGAGTTGATTGATTTTTTTTCGAAACTTTAAAGATTTAAGATCTTTTTCTTGTTTTTCTTTTTTGTGTTTCTCCCTAAAGCTGTGATGCTTTTTGATTGATTCTAGCGATTTTTCAAATTCATTTAAATACTCATACGAAATTGATATTTCTTTGTTTATATCAGCCAGCTGATCATCATTGATGTCACTCGACTTAGCGATGAATTGATTTAATAAGTCAACACTCGTTCGATATTCTTTTTGATCGTTTAATATTCTTGCTTGAATGATTTTATTGTGTGTACAAATGTGTTGAAGTTCTATTTCTGAACAAATTTCATTACTCATTTCTAATGAAGTATTTGCTTTTTTAAACTCTTTTAGTCTGTAATAAGTTTCTGCGATATTTGAAGTTGTTATTGCACGTTGTCTTAGATTTTGTAAAGGAGTATTTTCAAGGCTTTTATTGAAATATTCTAAAGCTTTTTCGAGTTTATTGAGGCTCAGATAACTATCTCCAGTATTAATTAGAGATGCTGTATATTCAGACGCATTACCAACTTCTTTTCGTAGTTCTAAACTTTTAAGGTTTATCTCAAGTCTACTCTCATGATCATCAAAATAATCGTAGATATACCCGAGTGTATTGTATGCTGCGGCCTCATTCTTCTTGTCCCTGTGTTTTATAAAGATAGGCAGTGCCTGGTTTACATATTCGAAAGAGAGGCCATGAATACCTAGAAAAAAACCAGAAAATGATTGTAATAAATATGCCTTTGCAATGGATAACTCATCTTTGATACTTTTTGCCTCTGCTAAAAGATCTCGTCCAATGTCAAAAGTACGCTCCGGCTCGTTGAGAACAAGAAGCATTGCTTCTTCAAATTTATGATTTATTTTTTTTGTATTACTTGACATAATTTGACACTTCAAATGTAAGTAAACTAAAATACTTTAAGAGTAGCGTTGAATATTTATGAGTTTGTGCGTAGTTTTTTGATATGTTTCATTCCAAATTCCTGCTTCAGTAAGCAGGTCTTTTTTAACGTGACCCGAAGCGTGAATGATATCGCCGTTTGGACCGAGAATTCCAACATGTGTGATATTTCCTTTTTCATTTTCAAAAAAAGCTAAATCACCCTCCATTTTATCTTTGAAAGTTACCGATAATCCTTTTTGCGCCTGTTGTGAAGCATCACGCGGAATTTCTATTTCAATAAGTCTAAACAATATTTGAGTTAATCCAGAACAGTCTATTCCTGAAGGTGTTTTTCCTCCCCACAAATAAGGCGTATTTAAATAACTTTCTGCGAATTCCCAGAGGGTATGCTCCCTTGACACGACCGACTCGGTTTTAAACTGATATTTACCAATGTTAAAACATGAATTTATTCCAATAAAACTACCTCGTGGAATGAAGTTCTTTTCGTTATGAAAATTTAAAACAACCTCTCTTGCTGATGAGTAGGTATAATTCGCGAGCCAATTTTTATATTCCGAAAGCTCAAGTGAAAAGAGTTGTTTCGGATCCATGTAACCAAGATATCCGTCTATAGCTGTTTTAATTAATGTCCAGTTTTTATTGAGTTTTTTAATCTCTATCGGTTCTCCAAATAGAAGTTGGGATACAATTTCACTTTGGTCCATTGGGCCTTTTCTTAACGGCGCACTGGCGACAAAACAGAAAGCATATTTATCTTCGTGTGAAATCAAATCAACGGTATTTAATTGCCTCAAATTTAAAAATTGAATGACTTATATTGACTACTTTCGTGTCAAGATATGAACAAGATTATTTTAGTAACAAACGACGATGGTATTTTTGCGAAGGGCATAGCTTCACTTGTTTCTGTTGCAAGTTCATTCGGAACGGTATTAGTAGTTGCTCCAAACAAACCACAATCAGGAATGGGTCATGCAATCACAATCGCGGATCCTTTGCGCCTGTCACCTTACAATGGATTTGAAGACATAGAGGCCTACAGTTGTTCTGGAACTCCAGTGGATTGCGTGAAGTTAGGGATATTTGAGGTCCTAAAATCTAAACCAGATCTTATTTTATCCGGTATAAATCATGGAGAAAATTCATCTACTAATGTTTTGTATTCAGGTACGATGTCTGCTGCCATCGAAGGGGCAATGGAAGGCGTTCCTTCAATTGGGTTTTCCTTGGCTGATTTTGATTCAGATGCAGATTTTTCTGTAACTCAGCATGTTGCAAATCATCTAATTCCCAAAGTCCTTGAGCAAGGATTACCTGAAAATACGGCTTTAAATGTGAATGTGCCCAAATTAAGAACTGATGAATTAAAAGGAATTAAAGTTTGCTCCCAAGCACATGCCTATTGGGAAGATAAGTTTGATTCAAGGGTCGATCAGTTTGGAAGGCCTTACTATTGGTTAACGGGTAAGTTTTCCGATAAGGACCAAAGAGATGATACTGACTTATATTATTTAAAAAAAGGTTTCGCTACAGTTGTTCCAACACACTTTGATCTTACAAATTATGCTGTTTTAAATGAATTAAACCATCTTGATAATGAACGAGAATTTTAATAAATATTTACTACTGGGTACACTGATCGGTGTTGTAACACCTATTCTATTTTTACCGATTCTTATTTATCTATTATCGATATCACAAGGCCTTAGTTTTGATATGGTTTGGGAGCAGATTTCAAACAATAATATGAATACCAGTAAATACCTTTCTTTAGCGATGATTACTAATCTAATTTGGTTTTATTACTTTTTGAACCGAGAGATGTATCACCATACAAGGGGAGTAATACTCGGTATGATTTGCTTTGCACCTTATATGATTTACATCTATTTTATTCAATAAATGAAAAAGGTTTTTGTTCTTGTTGGTGAGGCTTCAGGAGAC
The DNA here is from genome assembly GCA_029251865.1 of Crocinitomicaceae bacterium. Lineage (GTDB taxonomy): Bacteria > Bacteroidota > Bacteroidia > Flavobacteriales_D > Crocinitomicaceae > UBA952. The sequence continues at coordinate 7,053 of JAQXCN010000078.1, forward strand.
TTGCATGCCTCCAACCTTATAAAAGAAGCTAATACCCTTGATACTTCATTATCATGGCAAGGTTGGGGAGGCGATTTGATGGCAGGGCAGGGGGTAGTTGTAAAAAAACATATTCGAGAACTATCATTTATGGGCTTTTTGGAGGTGTTATTGAATATCCGAACTATTTTAAACAACTTTAAAGTATGTAAATCGCAAATTGAGGCTTATGAACCAGATATCCTTCTTCTTGTTGATTATCCGGGATTTAATCTAAGAATAGCGAAGTGGGCGAAAAAAAAGGGAATACCCGTAGTTTATTACATTTCACCTCAAATCTGGGCTTGGAAGGCATCACGAATTAAAATCATAAAAGAAACAGTAGATAAAATGTATTGTATTCTTCCCTTTGAAAAGGCTTACTACGAAAAAGAAGATTTCAGTGTTTCTTATTTCGGTCATCCTCTTATCGATGCTAAATCCAATTATGAAGAAGAAAAGCAATTAATATCTCAAGGTAATCAAAGGGTCATTGCTGTTTTACCAGGAAGTAGAGAGCAAGAAATTAACCGTAAATTGGATTTGATGTTATGCGCGGTTAGTAAATACAATGCTTTCAGAATAGTTGTGGCTTGTGCTCCGAATTTACCGTCCTCATATTATGAAAGCTACAAGGAAAGATATCCCCAGGCTGAATTTGTTTTCGGTAAAACATACGACTTGCTTTCCATTGCTGATTTTGCGGTAGTTACCTCTGGAACTGCCACATTGGAAACGGCAATATTTAAAGTGCCTCAGGTTGTTTGTTATAAAAGTTCATACCTATCCTACAGGATTGCGAAATGGTTGGTGAATATCAAATATATTTCATTAGTTAATCTTATTATGGATAGAGAGGTTGTTACCGAATTGATCCAAGAGGATGTCAGCATTCTAAAAATACAGAAGGAGTTAGATGCTTTAATATTTGATCATCCTCATCGCGAGAAAATGCTTTCGATTTACGACGAAATGCTTCTGCTTCTTGGTCGCGAAGGTTGTAGTAAAAAAATTGCACAAGATTTGCTAGGTTATTATTCGAAATGAACTGTTTAAAGTTTCTTGTATTTTTAGTTCTTAGTCATGCTTACATTGCCAACGCACAAAACCTAAGAGTGAAAGTTTTCTCTCAAGACTATTTTAGTATCTTGAATACGCAAGCCGTTCACGGCGATTATCAGATACACGGTCAGGAGGGTTTCATTTCTGAACTAAAAGAAGGTGAGTCTCTGCGATTGCAGATTAATTCTTCACAACAACTTCATTTAACAAAAAACGGAGAATTCCTCGGTTTATTCGACACTCTTTTTTTACATCAGTCTAGTCATCATGATTATTTGCAATTCAAACCTCAAGGAAGTAAATTAATCAAACAAAGGCAGTACGAAGGCGATTTCGAAGTTACAGTTCAAGATGGGCACTTACATTTATTGAATTTGGTATTCATAGAGTCATATTTGGAAGGCGTGCTCTCTGCTGAGGCAGGTGTAAGATGTCCAAAAGAATATTATAAAATTCAAGCTATTATTAGTAGGACCTTTGCAAATAACAATATTCATAAACATAAATCAGAAGGGTTCTTTATGTGCGACGCCGTTCATTGTCAAGCTTATTATGGTCGTTATGATGGAGAATCAAATGCTATAATAAATGGCGTTAAAGAAACATATGGGCTGATATTAGTGGATTCAATGGGTAACTCATTCCCTACTTTTTTCTCTGCCAATTGCGGCGGACAGTCTGCTGAAACGGATCAAGTTTGGAATGTGTCCTTACCTAATTATGAATCACGGCCAGATACATTCTGCATTCATACCAGACAGGCGCATTGGGAAAAATATATAACACGGAAAGAGTTCTTTGAATTTCTTTCCAAAAAATTCTTTTTTGATTTAAATGATGATGTGCTCGTTTCACATGCATTGAATTTTAAACAAGAGCAGAGGCAAACATTTTTTATACATCCTTCTTTAGGTATTCCTTTAAGGGATATGAGAGCAGCCTTTAAATTACGCTCGACTTTCTTTAGTTGTGAGCCTGTTGGGGATAAGGTTTTGTTCAAGGGGAAGGGCTTTGGACATGGGATAGGATTATGCCAAGAGGGTGCAATGCAAATGGTTGATCAGGGGATGTCCTTTAACAAAATTCTTAGCTTTTATTTTAAAGAAGCAAAACTATCAAAGATTAACTTTCTTATTAATCATTGGTGATTACGAAAATATCCTCATCTTTTCGTTTAAAGAATTTTTCTTGACGCGCGTATGCTTCGAGATAATCTAATTCTTTGATTTTTTCAAGCTCTAATCGAGTCTTTTGTAATTTGAGCTTCATGTCTTCATTTTGACCTTTAAGCTGGTATAATTTTTCCTTTTGTTTGAGGATGTAAAAGACGTCATTATCATCTAGAAAAACTAGATAAGTTGCAAATAAAATGAAGGTTAAGAAGAATTTATTTTTAAGGAAAGCGGGTATCTTTTTCACATTCAAATATAACAACTTAGTACATTGTTTAAAGCTTAGAATACATTGCTTATTAATGTACCATTGTTAATTATTCTTCTTTGCAGTTGTTATACTTCGTTTTCATGAAGCCAAGAAACGCTCGGTCATATTCGAAAACTTCTTGAAGACTCGTTAAAAGCTCACAAGCTTCTGAGTTCGACTGACGCAATTCCGTTAACGTAACGGCGCTAAGCATTGCCCCATACTTCAATGCTTTGAGATCTGTTTCGGTCATTTTATTGAAGTCTGATTCAGACATGTTTTTAAGATTTTCAATTTCAGTTTTCCAGATTTGATTTGCAGTTCGCGCATCTTTTATAGCAAGTCTTATGGGTGCCTCAAATAAACGAATGGCTGTTGGTTGCATCGTTATGACTGCATAATTTTCACAACCTTCGATTAATAAGTCTAATAATTCAGTTCTTTTCTCTTTATCAGTGCCGTTGTAGATAGAAAAATAACCATCTTCTTCCTCGAGATTGAATAATAAGTAATTATCTAAAAAGTCATTTTGAAACTTATTAAGCCACATTTTATGAATTTTCTGATTAAATATACCATTACGGTCAAGCTCAATAGCCGCAGCAATTGAATTTATTGTTTCTTCATAAGGGTCAGTGACCACTGGGTCCTTAAGTTCTTTTCTGTAGATTCCATAGTATCCTTTGGCTAAGAATATTTGAGGGGTAGGATCATTGACATAATCTGGTTTTACCAAATAGGTATCGGCCTTTTTAACAAGCTTTAAAAAATTACTATCAGCATGGATTTGTGTGAGCTCGTCTAGGTTATTGGCGGCCGTTACAATAGCTTCTTGTTCGAAACCGACTTCATCCTCTTCGATTTCAGTTTCTCCACTTTTTAGCACGACGTCATACGTATAACTCACCGCAAGTTCAACATCGTAATTCCCAACAGTTTTGAATTCGATTTCAATATTTTCAGCATTTGCATTACCATCTACGAAATCCCAATCTTTTCCTTCTCGTCCTGATATGAGCCAAGTTGTAACATCTCGTTTCGAACCATCATTTTTAAAAATTGAGCTGAACTCTATCGTTGGTTTTTCATTGTTCTCTGCATCAAGAAAAACGAGGTTTTTTGATACTTTTAAATTGAGAGAAGGCGCGGGTGTTTGGGCAATCGTATTAAACGTTATTATTTGAATGCCAATAGCGAGTATAAGTAGTGTAAATTTCATAGTTGAGAAGTTCAATTCAATTATTATGCCGAAAATACAAGATTATTCGTGACTTTGTATTAACAGGTTTAAAATTTCCTGCGCAGCTTTAGATATTTTTGTTCCTGGCCCATAAATACCGAATACTCCACAATCATTTAAAAAATCGTAATCTTTTTGAGGGATTACACCTCCAACAATAACCATTATGTCTTTTCGATTCATTTGGTCAAGTGCATTAATAACCTCTGGCACCAATGTTTTGTGCCCTGCTGCTAAAGAGGAAATCCCTAAAACATGGACGTCATTTTCTACTGCCTGTTTTGCAGCTTCAGCCGGAGTTTGAAATAAAGGTCCAATATCTACATCGAAGCCAATATCTGCAAATGAACTCGCTATGATTTTCGCCCCTCTATCGTGCCCATCTTGACCCATCTTTGCAATCATTATTCTAGGTCGTCTTCCTTCAAGATTTAAAAATGTGTTAACGCGTTCTTTGGCTAATTTAAAATCTTCATCCATTGCTACTTCTTTTGAATATACACCGCTTATTGATTGGATCTTTGCAGTATATCTTTTGTACACTTTTTCGAGAGCATAGGATATTTCTCCTAACGTACATCGCGCCTCAGCGCATGCTATCGAAAGTTCAAGCAAATTTCCGTTTTGTTCTCTTGCCGCTTTTTCTAAAGCTTGGAGCCGCTCATGTACCAGATCATTATCTCTTGACTCTTTAATTTTTTTAAGTTTTTTCAATTGAGACAAACGAACTTGCTGGTTGTCAACATCTAAAATATCAATCTCCTTATTTTCATCATTTTGGAAAATGTTCAAGCCAATTATATGATCTTTTCCTGAATCAATTCGTGCTTGTTTTTTAGCTGCAGCCTCTTCAATTCTTAACTTGGGTATTCCTGTCTCAATGGCCTTTGCCATCCCACCTAAAGACTCAACCTCTTCAATAAGTTTTGAGGCCTCATCAAGTAAATCTCCGGTAATTTTTTCAACGAAATAGCTATTGTGATAAGGGTCGATAAAAGAGGTTAAACCAATTTCTTTTTGAAGAAACAACTGCGTATTCCGCGCAATTCTCGCTGAGAAATCCGTTGGTAATGCAATCGCCTCATCTAGTGCGTTTGTGTGTAAGGATTGTGTTCCTCCTAATGTCGCAGACAGTGCTTCGATGCAAGTTCTTGTAATATTATTGAATGGATCTTGCTCTGTTAAAGACCATCCAGAGGTTTGGCAATGCGTTCGTAATGACATCGATTTTGGGTTCTCAGGATCAAATTCTTTAATGAGTGAGGCCCAAAGAAGCCTTCCGGCACGTAGCTTCGCAATTTCCATATGGTAGTTCATTCCAATGGCCCAAAAGAAACTGAGTCTCGGTGCAAATTGATCTATTTTTAGACCTGCTTTTATTCCTGTTCGAACATATTCCAAACCATCTGCTATCGTGTAGGCTAGTTCTAAAGAAGCTGTAGCGCCCGCCTCGTGCATGTGATAACCAGAGATCGATATAGAATTAAATTTCGGCATATGCTCTGAAGTATATTTGAATATATCCGAGATAATACGCATTGAAGGACTTGGTGGGTATATATATGTGTTACGCACCATAAATTCTTTTAGAATATCATTCTGAATTGTGCCTGCAAGATCTTTCTCAGAAACTCCAGATTCTTTAGCTGCTGCAATATAGAAAGCCATGATTGGAAGAACAGCCCCATTCATAGTCATCGAAACAGACATCTCATTCAATGGAATTTCATTGAAGAGTGTTTTCATATCCTCGATAGTATCGATTGCCACACCGGCCTTTCCAACATCACCTTGCACGCGTTCATGGTCTGAGTCATAACCCCTGTGGGTTGCTAAGTCAAAAGCGACGGATAATCCTTTTTGACCGGCTTTTAAATTCCTTTTGTAAAAAGCATTTGAGTCTTCAGCCGTAGAGAAACCAGCATACTGTCGTACAGTCCAAGGTCTACTCGTATACATTGAATTATATGGCCCTCCCAAATATGGAGGTATGCCGGATACGAATTTTGTATGGTTGAGTGCTTTAGTATCATCTTTTGTATAACTAGACTTGAATTTGATTTTTTCGGCAGTTTCAAAAATATCGAATTGAGCCGGAGTATTGTTTTTAGAGCTAAAGTCCGCAGTTGTGATGGCGTTATACTTTTTCGACTTATCCATTTTGATGTTTTTCATAAATTAAATAATCGAATCCCAAATATTTTGGAATGTCTGCCCAACTTATATTCTCGTCTTTTTCAATGGGAAATGCGTTAATACCGATAAGTTCTTTCTCTCCTTGCACAAAGGCACTAAGTTTTTGTTCACGCGTGCAAGCAATTGATTTAGAAAGCATTTCGTTTACTTCGTTATCCGACTTCTCATTAAATTCAAGAAATTGATTCCACGAATTAATTATCAGATGTTCTGTTATTTTTTCAATTAGAAAAGACCCGCTAAGCGGGTCATTTACCTTAGTTAGAAAAGATTCTTCCTTAAGAATATGAGAAATATTAATAGCCAAACGTCGATAAAACCAATTTTCATTCAGATTCGAATAGGCCAGAGGCGAATGAACTAATAATGAATTTGCTCCTCCGCTGATGGCTGAAATACTTTCAGTGGTCTGACGTAGAATATTGGTATCCGTATCTATTACGGACTTATTCGTCCAGCCAGAGCGGGCTAAAATGGAAAGGTTATCAACAGATTTATTATTTAACTTTAGTAAATGATTCAAAAGCCATTTTAAAGCTCTCACTTTTGCAATCTCGATGAAAAAATCTGAACCAATGCCAATCTCAAATTGAATACGATTAACGTTACTCATCTTTGTTATCAAGTTTTCTGAAAAGTGCAGTGCTTTACTTAATTGGTCCGAAGCTTTCGCTCCTATTTGTTCCAAATGGAAAAGATTAACGACGAGATTGAAGTCTGAATCAATAAGGGCAGGGACATCAATATAATCAATGGGGTCAACGGAAATCGAAAATGTTTTTTTATCTGAATCATCAACGAATTGATTAAGACTTAAAAGTTGTTCAGTGGATTTTAAGTTGACAACAATACGTATGAAATTTAAGTGAATGTCCTTCAATAAAAGGGCCCAATTAATAGATTTTCCCTGTAGATCAAGGTATAATAAATTGACTCCTTGTCCTAGGCATTGCAATGCTAATTTATTAGCTTTTTTCTCATCTTTTACAAGTACGTTTGCCGCAATCTGCCAATCATTTATTTTATTAGATCTAAAAGTGTTGAAATTTTGGTTTTGTGATTTATCATTAGCATCAAAACTTAGCCCTTCAATTTCATTAAAGTATAACGCTGTTTTCTTAGATTTCGTTTCGTCCTTAATTTTTGTTCGCCAGGCGTCAAGGTCGGGAAGGTCAAAATTATTTAGTTTTAAAGTCATATCTATTTGCTCTTTCAAAGATAGAATAAATGATTTTATTCTACCGTAATAAGGAAATGAAAATGATACCAGGCCATAAGAAGTCAAGTTTTTTCGTAATTTTCATAACCAGCATTAAAAAGGCTTTGAAAATGACAAAGGTTAAGCTTCTTCCCAAAGTAAAAACGAGTATTTTTATTTTGTTGTTCACGAATAATTTATTTGGTCAAGGCTATTCGTTTTCAGGAAGTAGGTCACAAGCGCTAGCAAATGCAAGTATTTGTCTAAATGATGTGTTTTCTTACCATAATAATCCTGCGAATACAGCCAAGATTAATCAGGTCGCATTTGGGATAGCTTATGAAAATAGATTTTTACTAAAGGCGCTTCAGCACCAGAGTTATGCCATTGCGATACCATTAAAATTTGGTGTTTTTTCAATCGGGGGTAATTCTTTCGGGTTCCGAGATTTTCGCACGTTTAAGAATGGGATTGGTTATTCGATGCGACTGCTTGAAGAATTATATATGGGTGTTCAGGTGAATCATCATTTGATTAGGCTTGCTCCACCTTATGGTGCGAACCAGACTGTGACGGGTGAGATAGGACTCGCCTATGATGTGTCCAAGGATTTGAGTTTTGGCATAGCCTTATTTAATATTGGAAGAAATGAATTAATTGAAAACCCTAATGAAAGGTATACCACCTCGATGCGAATTGGAACCTCTTACAAGATTTCTTCTATGGTTAAGGCGCTCGCTGAATTTGAAAAGGATGTTATTCATCCTCTTCGTTTTAAATCAGGTATAGAGTATACTCCGGATGATAATTTAGCTTTTAGAATTGGATTTTCTACTGCGCCGATTGAATTGAGTTTTGGACTTGGGTGGATTTTCTCTGAGCGTTATTATTTAGATTTTGGAACTCAGTATCATCAAATTCTAGGTTGGTCTCCTAATTTTTCTTTTCGATTTGACTTAAAATAATGAAACACCTAATTGTTCTATTGGTCTTGTGTATCTCATCATTTTGTTTGGGTCAAGAAAGGAATAATATTATTCAACAACGTATAGAGTTTATTTCTGAGCAATTAGAAACTGAAAGTATTGACTTAACTAATTTGCTGGAGCAATTCAATTACTACTTCGATAACCCAATTGATTTGAATAAGGCTACCCGAGATGAGCTTATAGATTTATCTTTGTTAACAGACATTCAGATTAGTGATCTTATTGTGCACAGAAAACTGCATGGTAAGTTGATCTCTATCTATGAATTACAAAGCCTTAAATTTTGGGATCTAGAAACCATCTATTTGGTTCTGCCATTCGTTTCGTTAGATGAAAATCTTGATGGGTTACACCTGAGTCTTAAAGAAGCGTTCAGAGAAGGTAAATTTGATTTATTTTTGAGATTTCAACCTACAATAGAATCAAAATCGGGATATGCTGATGTCCCAGATTCACTTTTGCAACAATCTAGTAAATATTATTACGGAAACGCTCAAAAATATTATTCACGATTCAGATTTTCATACAAAACAAACATAAGTATAGGTATTACTGCAGAAAAAGATGCTGGGGAGGCTTTTTTTCGTGGTGCTCAAAAAAATGGATTTGACTTTTATTCGGCTCATGCCTTTTATAAAGGAGGTAAATATTTGAAGTCTGTGGCACTTGGGGATTATCAAATTCAATTAGGGCAAGGGCTTAATTTATGGTCGAGTTACGCCTTTGGTAAATCCTCAGACATCCTTACCATGAAACGTAATGCTGTAGCCTTGAAGCCATACACTTCAGTTGATGAGTCTCGGTTTTTTAGAGGTACGGCAATTCATCTGGCCTACAAAGGTTTTGGTTTATTACTATTTGCTTCTCAAAAAAGAATAGACGCTAGTGGTATTCAAGATTCTATTCAGGATGATTTAGAATTCGTTTCCTCGATCAACCTTTCAGGTTTGCATCGTACCCACGCAGAAATCGCAAAAAAAGATGCGCTAAAAGAATTTGTTTCCGGAGCATCTTTGCAGTTTCAAAATGACTTATTTAAAGTAGGTTTTCACACGGTTTATTTGAATTATGACCAACCCTTGCAACTCAATTTAAGACCGTATAATCAGTACTATTTTCAGGGCAATAGTCTGTTGTCATTGAGTTCAGATTATAATTTCGTCTATAAAAATTTAAATGTTTTTGGTGAGGTTTCAGGGTCCTTTAATCAGTATCACAATGGTTTGGCAATGCTACATGGGGCACTTTTAGCTGTTGATACAAGACTTAGTTTAGGTTTGCTTTACAGGGATTATGATGAGAAGTATCAGACAATGTACAATGCGGGGTTTTCAGAGGGGAGTAGGACACAGAATGAAAATGGTTTGTATGCAGGCTTTAAACTGAAGATTTCTAAATCCTGGTCCGTAAACGCATATACAGATGTCTTTGAATTTCCCTGGCTCAAGTATGGTGTGGATGCGCCATCTCGAGGTCATGAGTTTTTAATTCAGCCTATATATAAACCCAATAAAAAGTTTGAAGTTTACGGACGTTTTCGTGAACAGTTAAAACAGAAGAATCAATCACCTTCTAATGGCGTGATTACAGGTGTTGAAAATATACTTCAGCGCAATTTCAGGATAAATATCAGTAATAAAATTAATAAAGTTTTAACCTTAAAAAGTAGGCTAGAGTGGGTGCGGATTGTTCGTGAAAGCCGCGACAAAGAGCAGGGGCTCTTGTTGACTCAAGATATTGCTTACAAACCAAAATCACTACCCTTTCGGTTTACTTTACGCTATGCACTTTTTGATACGGATAGTTATGACACACGTATTTATTCTTATGAAAATAATGCGCTTTACGTATTTTCGGTACCTGCCTATTATTTTGAAGGAAGTCGTTGTTATTTATTGGCTCGTTATTCGTTCAATAGGGCCATTGATTTATGGGTGAAATATGGATTCTTTTTATACAATGACAGGAGTGTAATTGGTTCAGGAGCCGAGGAAATTCAGGGTGATCGCAAATCTGACTTAACCATTCAGCTTCGTATTTCTTTATAATTTTTAAATCTTGATGTTACTTTTTAAATGTTTCTGCGTTAGGTGAATATAAGGTGTTCCTGCAAGTGCATCTTATAACCATGTCAAACTAGAAAACAAAGTACTATGTCAACAACCTCACTGTATCACCAGAGTGATACCCGCATTCAGTCAGAATTAGAAATTATCGAAAAAGCGAAAGTCAATCCGCGTCATTTTTCACCCTTGTACAATGAATATTACGAAAGTATATTTAGGTATGTAATCAAAAGAACAAATGACAAAGATTTGGCATGCGATGTAACCTCAAATGTTTTTATCAAAGCGATTACGAATCTTTCAAAATATGAATATCGGGGTGTTCCATTTTCATCATGGTTGTTTCGTATTGCCAAAAGTGAGGTTTACCAATCTTTCCGGGATCAGAAAGCAAAGCGCACCGTTAGTTTGGATAAAGTAGCTGTGGTTAAAGTTCTTGATGAATTAGAGCTAGATGGCTTAGAGGAACACAAAGAAAAGTTAACAATGGTTCTCCGAAAACTTAAAGAAAAAGACCTTTCATTGATAGAGATGCGCTATTTCGAAAAACGTTCATATCGTGAAATTGGTGAAATTATTAATGTAACCGAAAACAATGCAAAAGTTAAGACATTTAGAGCATTACAAAAACTGAAAATTTTATTTAAAGAATAAGTGTATGAGAAAAATTTTATTCAATCAAAAAGAACTGAGCTCAAATGAGATTAGAAGGATGCGTGACTTCGATTTAGTTCTTAAAAAAGTTCAAGCGCAACGTGATTTTTGGAAAAATCCATGGTTCTTTGGAACTATTGGTTTTGCATCCATATTATCCTTCTTACTTTTTATTTAAGGGGTTTAAATTATTAATTAAGCCTTTAGAGCTTTGTGGAGTAGGGAATTTTCCCTAATTTCGTAAGGAATTATAATATGTTTGAGATGAAAGTATTAATCATTTTCTGTTTCTCGGTTTTTTTCGTGTTATCGCTTAATGCGCAGCATGCAAACTTCAATTCCCAAAGAAACTGGTCTCTTCATAAAAAAGAACTCCAAATTGGAATCGGTGCCACTCAATTCAACGGTGATCTTGGTGGAGCAGAGGGAATAGGAAGAGATTACAGTCTCAAAGATATTGATTGGCCCTCAACTGGAGTGGCATTTTGGTTGGGTTACCGCCAAAGATTTCATCCTTACTTCGCTACAACAACGAGTTTTTGCGTCTTTAATTTGAAAGGTGACGATGCATTGTCGGAAGAGCCTTCACGAAACGCAAGGAATCTTCATTTTAGGAGTCTCGGTATAGAAGTTCAACAAAGACTCGAATTCATATTCGCAGCAAACGAAAAATTTGGATCAACATTTAATCTTCCTGGTCAGTATTCAAAGAAAAGCCGATCACAACAATATTATGTTTTTGGAGGGCTTGGATTATGCTATTTCAATCCCAAAGCTCAAAACGCAGATGGAGATTGGGTTGCATTGAGGAATTTGAGAACGGAAAATCAAGATAAACCATATTCTCCGCTCACTTTTACAATCCCTATGGGTATTGGTTTCAGAATGGGCATTTCTAAAATGTGGCGTGTTGGTCTCGAATTAGCGTATGTAAAAACCTTTACAGATTACATGGATGATGTTAGTACCAATTATGCTGATCCATCCTTGTTATCGTCTGAAGGTGCTTATTTTTCAAACCCAGATTCTCCGTATACAATTGGGGATAAAAGAGGTGATCCAAATCAAAAAGATGCATACTATCATATGAATGTGGTATTCACAAGAAACATAACCTATAAAGATTACGGGAGGCAGCGTTTTAAGAAGGACCTTAAAGGTATAGGTAAATATAAGGTTTAACCAGTTTCAATTTTATTGATAAGCGAGTTTTCACTCGCTTTTTTTATACCTTTACATATGTACTATTTATTAAGGAAAATACTCTTTTCTTTCGACCCTGAAAAGGTGCATTATTTCACAATGGATTCCTTATCCTTGCTTCTGAAAACCGCACCTCTGAGACGTCTCTTTAAGGCATTATTTGTAGTTAATGACCCTGTTTTAGAGACTGAAATTTTCGGCCTTAAATTTAAAAACCCCGTAGGTCTTGCAGCTGGATTCGATAAAAATGCAAAATACATTAACGAATTGTCATATTGTGGTTTTGGGTTTATTGAAGTGGGAACATTAACACCGCGGCCTCAGGATGGTAATCCCAAAAAACGTCTTTTTCGGCTTAAAGAAGATCACGGAATAATAAATAGAATGGGTTTCAATAATGAAGGTGTTGAAATGGCGATCGAGCATCTAAAAAAAGCAAGAGAAAATGGTGTTTTAGTCGGTGGAAACATCGGTAAAAATAAAACTACACCGAATGAAGATGCTGTTAATGATTATTTGGAATGTTTTGAAAGTCTGTTTGCCTATGTTGATTATTTTGTGGTGAATGTTTCTTCTCCAAACACGCCAAATCTAAGAGCTCTTCAGGAAAAAAAGCCTTTAGAAAAACTCTTGAAGACCTTAGTTTCCAGGAATCAGAGCTACAACGAGCCGAAGCCAATATTATTAAAAATCGCACCAGATCTTTCTAATCATCAACTCGATGATATTATCTCGTTGTTTTCAACTACGAAAATTGATGGTATAATTGCTACAAATACAACAATATCTCGCGAGGATCTTAAAACAGATACTAAAAAAGTTGAAAACATTGGAGCAGGTGGCCTATCTGGTATTCCCGTTCAAGAAAGGTCTACAGCGGTGATTCAATATATTTCTGATCATTCGAATGGATCAATTCCTATAATTGGCGTTGGTGGTATACATTCAGCTCAATCTGCGATTGAAAAACTTCAAGCAGGAGCCTCTTTGGTTCAACTCTATACTGGATTTGTATATGAAGGTCCAGCTGCTGTTAAGCGTATCAATAAAGCAATAATTCAACACCGAAAAAATGTCTGAATCATCGCTGAAGCTAATTGAATGTCCAAGAGATGGAATGCAGGGTTTGCATACTTTTATACCCACTGAATTAAAGGTGTCCTATATTAATCTTCTTTTGAAGTGCGGGTTTGACACATTGGATATGGGGAGCTTTGTTTCCCCAAAAATCATTCCTCAACTAAATGATACAGCGGAGGTTTTAAATAAAATAGATGTCGATTCTGATACAAAACTATTAACTATTGTTGCGAATCGAAAGGGAGCAACAGAAGCTATCAAATTTGATAGTATTAATTACTTGGGTTATCCTTTTTCTATTTCTGAAACGTTTCAGCAAAGAAATATCAACAAGAGCATAGATGAATCTATGATTTTACTTGATGAGCTTTACAATCTTGTTGTTCCTAAATCGAAGGAATTGGTATTGTATTTGTCTATGGGATTCGGAAATCCATACGGCGATACTTGGTCTGAAGACTTGGTTGAGACATGGGTAGGTAAATTAAACGCCAATTTCTCACCTTCAATCATTGCCATATCTGATACCGTAGGATGTGCCTCTCCATCTCAAGTAGAGCAGCTGTTTAAAAGACTGAATAAATCCTTTCCTGAAATTGAATTCGGCGCACATTTGCATGTGCTTCCTCATAATGTAGATGCATTGTCTTCAGCGGCATTTAAAGGAGGGTGTAGAAGGTTTGACAGTGTTATTAAAGGCTATGGAGGATGTCCTATGGCAGAGGATGATCTAACAGGAAATATGCCTACAGAGTTATTGTTGGAATGGATGAATAATAATAAATTAGTTCATAATATAGATAGAAGTGCTTTTAATAGTGCTTTAGAATTATCCGTTAAGGTATTTCAATCAAATTCATAGTTTATGCTCATCCTACGAAATGCTTTCTTACTTCTTTTATTTTTTGTCTTGTTGAATTGTGGAGGAGAAGAAAAAGTTAAAAGAAATGTACCTGTCAAGGAAAAAGAATTGGTCGTGAAACAGGACTCAGTTCAGCAAATTAATATTAGTGATATTTTATTTACAGAGTTGGCTATGTTTCCAGAACAAGTCAATGCTGACTCTGAGCTTATGGATACGTTATTTTTACCGATTCATCAAAACTTGAATGACGGGTTCGTCTTATTTTGTAAATTCAAGGCAGGAAATAAAACATTTATTTTCGATAGAAACATTGAAGGCAAATTAATGCAAATCAATGCCTTCAATGCTGCATTTGTATTTAAAGACACCACGTCTGTTGATTACCCAGATATTATGCTGCGCTTTAAAGAGGGTTACTCCTTGAACGAGACCTACTATTACAACTGTTGGTTCTCCTACGATATAAAACTTTCAAGGTACACTTTTGACAATTGTTTCTCCATCAATTTAGAGGACAAGAGTAAAGATTACCAGCGAGATGTATATAATTCCGAAACTGCCTCATCAGAAATAAAAGATGAGACCGATAATGATGTTCTTAGGATTCTTGAAGACAATGGCTATCTAAATTAGAGTTCTTTGTTGACGCCAACACCAAACAATGCAAAATCGTATTTAGCAGGGTCTTCCGCATCTAAACCCCTTAATTTACCAATAAGCTCCTCATTCGTCTTCCAATCATTTTGTTTTCGCTCTATGAGTCCTAGATTTCTCGCGACATTTCCGGTGTGAACATCAAGTGGAATATATAACTCACTTTGCGATATATCTGTCCATAAGCCGAAATCTACGCCCTTTTTATTACTTCGCACCATCCAGCGTAGAAACATGACAAGTCTTTTACAGGCTGAATTTTTAAGTGGATTTGAAATGTGCTTTTCACTTCTAGATTGGTGTGTGGTTTTTAGGAAAACAGATCTAAAGTTTACGATGCGGGACTTAAGATTAGCTTCTGTCGGATACATATTAAATGCGCCCTCGAGACCTTCATGATTTTGATATAAGTTTTTAAGACTATTACAAAAAAAGTTTAGATCAATACCGTTAAAAGTTCGATGAACAAAAGGGAGGGCTTTTGATTCTTTATAATTAATAATGAATTCGTGTGGATCATTTCCAAATAAATCCATTAATCGTTCACCACTATTAAGTATACTAAGTCTATTACCCCATGCTATTGTGGCTAGAAGGAAAGCTGAAATTTCTATATCTTCTTTCTTACTAAACCGATGGGGAATACGTATTGGATCCTGATCAATAAAACTCGGGTTTTCGTATTGATTTGCCTTGAAATCAAGGTATTCTTTGAGTTCCGATTGGTTCATTTAATCGATGAATTTCCCATCCATCATTGTGAGTGATCTATCAGCCATTTTAGCTAAATCTTTGTTGTGGGTTACAATCACAAAAGTTTGATTGAACTCCTCTCTTAGTTGAAAAAAAAGTTCGTGTAACTCATGAGAATTCTTGGTATCTAGATTACCAGATGGTTCATCTCCAAAAATAATTTTTGGTCCGTTAAATAGAGCTCGACAGACTGCTGCCCGTTGTTGTTCACCGCCAGAAAGTTCTGAAGGTTTGTGATTGATACGATCTTTAAGACCTATTTTTTCAAGGAGCATAATAGCTCTTTCTTTAGCTTCTTTTTTTGCATCACCTCTAATTAATCCTGGGAGCATGACGTTTTCGTAGGCTGTAAATTCAGGTAATAATTGATGAAATTGAAATATAAAACCAATTTCTTTATTTCTGAATGCCGAAAGTCCATTCTTTTTTAGTTCAAAAGGATTTACCCCATTCATTTTAAGCGTTCCTGAACTTGGTTGGTCTAATGTTCCTAGTATTTGAAGTAAAGTTGTTTTTCCTGCACCAGAGGAACCAACAATAGAGACAATTTCTTTTTGTGATACTGAAAAGTTGACGCCATCTAGTATGGTCAAATCACCGTATTTTTTAGTTATGTCCTTAGCTTCAAGAATCATTTTTTGAGTTTCAATTGATGCCCCATTTTATCTCTTTTCGTTTTGAGATATTCCTCGTTATGTTCGTTGCTTTCTATTTCTAGTGCTACATTTTCAACAATTTCTAGTCCATAGCCTACAAGTCCAGTTCGCTTTTTAGGATTATTAGACATCAATCTAATCTTAGTCACATCTAACGCTCTTAAAATTTGAGCACCAATACCATAGTCTCTTTGATCAGGTTTAAAACCAAGCTTTACGTTCGCGTCAAATGTATCAAAACCTTCTTCTTGTAATTTGTATGCCTTCAGCTTATTTACAAGACCGATTCCTCTACCTTCTTGATTCATGTATACAATAACACCTTTGCCTTCTTTCTCAATCATTTGCATAGCTGTATTTAATTGTGGTCCACAATCACATCTGCAGGAACCAAAAATATCACCTGTAATGCAAGAGGAGTGGACCCTAACAAGGACCGGTTCGTCCTGTTTCCATTCACCTTTTACCAATGCAAGATGGTCTTGATCGTTACTCGTGTCTTTGAAGGCATGAAGCTGGAATTCACCAAGCTCTGTCGGCATTTTCACATCAACAGTCCTTTCTATCAAAGACTCATTTCTCATGCGATATTTTATAAGGTCTTCAATTGAGATGATTTTTAAATCAAATTTATCTGCGATTTCAATGAGCTGTGGTAATCTAGCCATCGTTCCGTCTTCGTTAAGAATTTCGACAATCACTCCTGCTTCTTCATAGCCTGCTAGCCTCGAAAGATCTACTGCAGCCTCTGTATGACCTGCTCTTCTCAATACACCACCATTTCTTGCCCGAAGCGGGAAAATATGTCCAGGTTTACCGAGTTCCTCAGGTCTAGTTTTAGGATCAATCATGGCTAAAACAGTTTTTGAACGATCACTAGCACTTATTCCCGTTGTACAGCCGTGGCCTACAAGATCAATACTGATTGTAAATGGCGTTTCGTAAGCCGCTGAGTTATTTTTAACCATGAGCTCCAAGCCTAGTTTATCGCATCGGTCTGAACTGATTGGAGCACAAATAAGCCCTCTTCCATGGGTTGCCATAAAGTTTATGACTTCTGGTGTTGCATTGCGAGCTGCTGTAAGAAAATCACCTTCATTTTCACGGTTTTCATCATCCACAACGATTATAACGCTACCATTCTTAATGGCTTCAACAGCTTCTTCAATCGTATTTAGTTTTAATTCCATGGTATTTAAAATCTAATTTTAAATTTATTTAACGGGTATTGCTTTGAGCGTTTCAATGTAATATCTCCAAAATTTTTGAACAGATGAAATTTGAACTTTCTCGTCTGGTGAATGTGCAGCTCTAATATTTGGTCCAAATGAAATCATGTCAACGTCTGGCAAGTGAGTTCCTAAAATACCACATTCCAAACCGGCATGACATGCTTTTACTTGAGGGTTTTCGTTAAAGAGTTTCTTGTATAAATCTTCCATTATCGTCAAGATATCTGAATTGGGATTTGGTTCCCATCCCGGATAATCGCCTGATTGTGCAACGGCGCAACCCATATTTTCAAATGCACTTTTAATGGTCATAGCAATCTCGTCTTTTGTCGATTCGACGCTACTTCTTTGTAATGATTGTGTAACGAAAACACCTTCGCTTATTAGAACTCTTGCAAGGCTAGAAGAAGTTTCAACCAATCCTTTAATGTCCGGGCTCATTCTGTATACGCCATTGTGTAGTGAACAAAGCGTATTTAAAATCTTTTTGCTATCCAACTCAGAGACTACATTTCCTTCATTAGCGATTTTAGAAATTTCAATTGAAATATTCCCTTCGATACTTTTATATTCTGAGACTAAGACTTGTTTCTGAATGTTAAACTCATTTTGTATTTGTGATAATTCACCTGCTGTGCTAAATGAAGCAGTTGCTTCTCTCGGAATGGCGTTTCGTAATCCACCGCCATCAAAGTCATTAATGTAAATTGTATTTTTTTGTGAAAGGTTCCAAAGTATTCTTGCCATCCACTTATTTGCATTTCCTCTTCCTGAATCAATATCCATACCTGAATGACCACCGAGTAAACCTTTAATTTCTATTCTAAAACTCGTTGCATTTTTTGGCGCCTCAACTTTTTCATAGTTGTATGTGGTGTTGGTGTCAATACCTCCGGCACATCCAATAGAAAGTTCGTCATCATCTTCAGTATCTAGGTTTAAGAGTATATCACCTTGGAATAAACTTCCGTCCATCTCTTTAGCCCCGGTCATACCTGTTTCTTCATCAATTGTGAATAAAGCCTCAATTGGGGGATGCTCAATGTCATTAGAAGAAAGTGTCGCCATTATTGTTGCCACACCTATGCCATTGTCGGCGCCGAGTGTTGTTCCTTCCGCATCAATCCAATCTCCTTGAACCCGCATTTTTATGCCTTCCTTGTCAAAATCAAATATGGTGTCTCCGTTTTTCTGGTGAACCATGTCTAAATGAGACTGAAGAATAACCTTTTTACGGTTTTCCATACCCGGACTTGCTGGTTTTTTAATTACAACGTTTCCAATCTCGTCTTTGATGGTTTCTAAATTTAATTCTCTTCCAAAATTCATCATGAATTCTATGACGCGCTCTTCTTTCTTAGAAGGTCTAGGAACAGCATTTAAATCTGCAAAGTGATTCCAAAGTGATTTGGGTTCTTGATTTCTAACTGACATTATTAAGGGAATTTAGGATATTGTTTAAAATTAGGATCTCTTTTCTCAAGGAATGCATTTCTTCCTTCAACAGCTTCATCGGTCATATAAGCGAGACGAGTTGCTTCCCCTGCAAATACTTGTTGCCCGACTAATCCATCATCAATAAGATTAAAAGCAAATTTAGACATCTTAATGGCAGTTGGACTCTTTTTTAGGATTTCTTGTCCCCACTCAAATGCCGTTTGCTCCAATTCATCATGGGGGACAACTTTGTTCACCATACCCATCTCATATGCTTCCTGAGCTGAATAACTAGCACCTAGGAAAAAAATTTCTCTCGCACGCTTTTGACCAACTTGTTTTGCAAGGTAAGCAGATCCAAAACCTCCATCAAAACTAGCAACATCAACATCAGTTTGCTTGAAAATAGCATGTTCTTGAGAGGCTAAGGTTAAATCACAAACAACATGAAGACTATGTCCACCACCAACAGCCCAACCTGGTACTACGGCAATCACTACTTTGTTCATAAAACGAATTTGTCTTTGAACATCTAGAATGTTGAATTTACTGACGCCATCGGTTCCTTTGTAACCCCGAGGAGCTCTAACACGCTGGTCGCCTCCCGAACAAAATGCCCAACCACTATCTTTTGGAGATGGACCTTCTCCGGAAATTAAAACAACGCCTATTTCTTGACTTTCGTGACAAATAATTAGTGCATCCAACATTTCATCGACTGTTTTTGGACGAAAAGCATTTCTTACTTCTGGTCTATTGAATGCAATACGTGCAACACCATCGGAATACTTGAAGGTAATGTCTTCATAAGATTTAATTGAGGTCCAATTTATTTCTGTCATAGCGAGTGTCGTTTATGCAAAAATAACAACATCAAAGGAAAGGAAAGGTTTAAAATGATGTTTTGTTTTTTCAATCAAAAATGGGAATTCTAATTAAATTCAATTTCATCAAGAAAAGTCCAAGGGGTATGCCCTTCGCCTGGAAATCCTATGGGTATTTTCTTGTGAGTGCTAATTTTAAATCGAAGCTTCCGAATACGGCGATTTATTTTGATTTCGGTTTGTTCGGTTTTAATTGTGCTCTTCGCGAATAATTTCTCTCTTTTGCGACTTGGTTTATAGATATTGAGTTCGTTCGGTAGATAGATCCAAGAACCGTTGGATTTCAAGAAACTAAAATTCACGGTCTTTATTTTTTTCTTTTTCTCAAATTCAATTTCAAAAACAATATTGTCCGAATCAAATCCAATCCATTCATGACCTCTCCACGGCCGCATGCCATATTGACCATCAGTGAGTACGCTTTGAGTATAATTATATTGCGGATTTGGTGCTGTCTCAAATGTAATTTTCGCTCCGAGTCCTAGATGATTTTTTAGCGTTACATTTGAAGTGATGCTGTTTTTTAAATTTTTAAAAGTTATCGTAGTTTTTACAGTATTTTCTTTTTTAGCCTGCACATCGAAGTAATGGTTGGCTTTTAAGGTGAAAGTTTTATTTTTTGAGATGCCATCTTCACTTATATTGGTTTGAAAAACATCAGAAGAGTCCTTCGAATTTACTTTTATACGAATCCCTTTATTGAAACCAATAAAATCAATAGATGGCTTTAGGCTTGAGTTACTGTAATTCACTTCCAATATATCCAGTAAGGGGAAGTGATATGTGTAGAGCATTTTCGAAAAAGATTTGAACTCAGGTTTATCTGTGCACCATAAACTCTGACTGAGAGCTATTGCTCTAGGATAGGCCATATACTCTAGTTGATTCATGTCGGGAATATATTCTGTCCAGAGGTTGGCTTGTCCACCAAGAATAAAACCTGCCTCGGTTGAACTTAGCCCCGAAGGAATTGGATTGAAATTATATACTTTTTCTAAAGAAGTATATCCTCCAATAGCCAAAGGTTCGCTTTTAGATTTGCTTTGATAATGATCAAAATAGCAGTGAGACCCTGGAGTCATTACGACGTAATGCGATTTTTTAGCAGCTATAATTCCTCCTTGCATTCCGCGCCATGACATAACAGCTGCATTAGGTGATAGACCACCTTCTAGTATTTCATCCCAGCCAAGGAGTTTTTTGTTTTTTTTCAAAAGAAAGCGATCAATACGTTTTATGAAGTAAGACTGAAGTTCTTTCTCATTCAATAGAGCGTTATCTTGTATTGTTTTTTGACAGTTTATACAATACTCCCAATTTGTTTTTGGAGCCTCATCTCCGCCTATATGTATATAATCTCCAGGAAATAAGTCAGTAATCTCTTCCAATATAGTTTCTAGGAAGACAAAGGTTTCTTCTTTTGTGCAGTAGATATTATCAAATACACCCCAGACTCCTGGTACACTTTGTTTTTTTTGATTGCAAGAATATTCTGGGTATGCTGCAAGCGCAGCACTGCTGTGTCCGGGCATTTCAATTTCAGGGACAATCGTTATATAGCGTTCTTGTGCATATTTAATAATCTCTTTTACCTCTTCTTGGGTGTAATAACCTCCATGAACGGTATTGTCATATTGTCTAGGTTCACTTGTGAAATGATTGATGATTGTGCTATCCCTCCAAGCACCAATTGAGGTTAGTTTAGGAAACGCTTTAATCTCTATTCTCCAGCCTTGGTCATCCGTTAAATGCCAATGAAATATATTGAGCTTATAAAAAGCCATGATATCAAGATATTTTTTAATTTCTGCAACTGTAAAAAAATGTCTTGAAACATCTAAATGTAAACCGCGCCATTCGAATTTGGGGTAATCCTGAATAAATGCTTTGGATATATATTTGATATCCTCCTCCGTCTGAATCAATTGAATAAAAGACTCAAGGGCATAAAACAATGATTTTTCATTCGAATATGATATGAAGACATAATCATTTATAGCAATGGAATAAAAGTCTTTCGGTACGTTTTTGAGTTTTCTCAATCGAATAAATGCTTTTCCCCGAGTATCAACGGTTTCTAAAGCGTGAATTTTTTCTAAAAGTGTATCCAGTTGAG
Organism: Crocinitomicaceae bacterium; assembly: GCA_029251865.1. Taxonomy (GTDB): domain Bacteria; phylum Bacteroidota; class Bacteroidia; order Flavobacteriales_D; family Crocinitomicaceae; genus UBA952. The sequence goes on from JAQXCN010000078.1 coordinate 28,778, forward strand.
CGATCATATGCTCGGGAAATGCGTCTTTATTAAGGCTTATCTTTTTGGGTAAATACAGATTTCCTTTTGCTCTTTTGTAAACAACAGGGCTGGGTAGAACGGGTGATATGTCTTTTATTTGGGCGTAATAACAACTGCCAGGAATCATAACAAAGAATAATACTAGAGCTCGAAATAAAATAAGATTCATAGAAGCGAATTTAAGCAATACTCACTTAACTTGTTTGTATATTTTCACATCGAATGGTACATGATTTATATTTATCTTTGCCCAAACTTAATTTAATGAAAATTTCAAATAACATATTAGAGACAATAGGTAATACACCAATGGTGAAATTAAATAAAATCACAAGTGATGTAGATGCTCTAGTATTGGCGAAAGTTGAATTTTTTAACCCAGGAAGCTCAGTTAAAGATAGAATGGCTGTAAAAATGGTTGAAGATGCGGAAGCTGATGGCCGTCTTAAGCCTGGAGGAACGATTGTTGAAGGAACTTCGGGTAATACTGGCATGGGTTTGGCTTTAGCAGCTATAATCAAGGGTTATAAGCTTATTTGTGTGTCAACAGATAAACAATCGAAAGAAAAATTTGATATCCTTAGAGCTGTCGGTGCAGAGGTAATTGTTTGCCCAACAGATGTGGATCCAAAAGACCCACGCTCTTATTATTCAACATCTAAACGAATCTCTGAAGAAACTCCGAATTCTTGGTATGTAAATCAATATGACAATCCATCAAATGCAATAGCACATTATGAACAAACAGGTCCTGAAATTTGGGATCAAACGGATGGAAAGATCACTCATTTTGTAGTTGGTGTGGGAACTGGAGGTACAATCTCAGGAGTGGGTAAATATTTGAAAGAAAAAAACCCAAAAATTAAAATATGGGGTATAGATACCTATGGCTCAGTTTTCAAAAAATATCATGAAACAGGAATCTTTGATGAGAATGAGATTTACTCATACATAACAGAGGGTATAGGAGAAGATATCCTTCCTGAAAATGTTGATTTTGACGTTATTGATGGCTTTGAAAAAGTAACGGATAAGGATGCTGCAGTATATACAAGAAGAATGGCTCGTGAAGAGGGCATATTTGCGGGAAATTCCTGTGGTGCAGCAGTAAAAGGACTCTTACAGCTTAAGAAACAATTCAAAAAGGAGGATGTTGTTGTCGTTTTACTTCATGATTCTGGCAGCAGGTACGTAGGTAAAATGTATAATGATGATTGGATGCGAGAGAGAGGGTTTTTAGATGAAGCATATTTAACGGCTAAAGATTTGGTTAAAAACCATGAGGGTCAACCCCTTGTTTCCGTTTTTGCAGAGGAACTTGTCTCGCATGCGATTGCGAAGATGAGAAAGTTTGGGATTTCACAAATTCCAGTCATGAAGGACAATGTTTTTGTTGGATCCATTGATGATAGTGCCATTTATCAAACCCTTGTTGATAAACCTGAGTTAAGAGATGCGCCAATTTCATCAATAATGGGACCCGCATTTCCTGTGGTTAAAAGTGGAACGCATATTGAAGAGTTGTGTAAGCTTATCAATAAAAATACACCTGCGGTTTTAGTGGAGTCAGATGGAGGAAAGAAACATATCGTTACGCGCTATGATATTATTTCAGCTATGTCATAAATGGACACGATACGTTTTAGGGATCAACTGGATCGTTATGTATTGATCAAGCGAAAACCAAAAAGAATAATTTCTCTTGTACCGTCAATAACTGAACTTTTATATTTTTTGGGTTTTGAGGATGAAGTTATTGCCATTACCAAATTTTGTATCCATCCTCAAGAGTGGTTTGAAACGAAAGAGAGAATAGGAGGGACCAAGAGTTTGAAAATCCAAAATATAATCGACCTTAAACCTGACTTAGTCATTGGCAATAAAGAAGAAAATACAAAAGAGGATATTTCTTTATTAGAAAAAAAAGTCCCTGTCTGGATGAGTGATATAAATTCATTCGACGATGCTTTGGGTTTTATAAAGCGTTTAGGTAGCGTTCTGAATAAGGAAGCATTATGCATCGATTTGGTTCGGACATTAAATATTGCATTTGAAAGATTGAAAGATTTGGGTAAAAAACGAACAGCTATTTATTTTATTTGGAATAATCCAGCGTACATTGCAGGTAGCGGAACATTTATAAGTGGAATGCTGGAACAAATTGGATTTATAAATGCATGTAAAGATTCTCGCTATCCTGCCACCGATAAATTACCTATTTTGAATCCAGAGTTTGTATTTTTAAGTTCGGAACCTTATCCTTTTGAAGAAAAACATCGGAGACATTATCAGCAATGCTATCCAAATGCTAAAATACTATTGGTAGACGGCGAGATGTTTTCCTGGTATGGTTCGAGAATGCTGAAAGCAATTGATTATTTTGAAGAGAAATTTAGAAATATAGAATGACCTCAATTGTTTTTTATGATGGTGCCTGTCCGTTATGTTCAAGAGTTGTTCGTTTCGTACTAAAGCATGAAAGAGACAAGACTTTGAAGTTTGCAAAGCTTCAAGGGGCATTCGCCAAAAATTTCCTTTCGGAAAAAGGAATCAATGCGTTGGATTTAAGCACTTTTTATTTATTTAAAAAAGGCACTTTATATTCAAAGTCTACAGCAGCACTTCATCTGGTTTTCTATTTGAAATGGTACTTCTTGCTGATTTCGATATTTTGGATAGTACCGCGTTTTATTCGTGATTTCATATACAATACAATCGCTAAAAATCGATATAAAATATTCAAGGAATTGTGTGAAATAGGAGCGCTAGATAAAGACAGGTCTCTAGACTTATGATTTAAGATTTAAAAGGTCTTGTTTTATTCTTTCAAGCTTTGTGACTACCATTTGTTTGGCGTCATATATTTGGCTTATATCTTTTGATTTCATGGCTTGTTTTGCTCCATCAAGTGTGTAAAGTTTTACCTTAACAAGCGCATAGATTTTATTTATTTTTTCAATTTCTTTGACTGCGTAAAGCCTGTTTCCTTTTTTGTTGCGTTTTGAAACTTTTAGCTCAAATTCCTTTTCCCAAAAACGTAGAAGTGAGGCGTTTACTTGAAGCAAATCAGCTACTTCGCCAATGCTGTAATATAGTTTCGTAAGCTGTTGTGTATCAATAACTGGCACAGTAATAATTAAATTATTATCGAAAATAGTTATAATTTCGCAGTTCTGATACCCATTTTAATGTCTAAAAATATTTTTTTTTCATTGTTTATTTCTTTTTTCTCGAGCTATATAATAGCTCAGGCATCTGTAGATGAAGTATCTGAACCTGTCGATTCCAGTGGTATTTTAGACGAATTGATAGATCAGAAATCAGATGCGATTATAAAATATGCTAAACAGTTTATGGGGGTTCCTTACGTTTGGGGCGGTATGAGTCCGTCAGGTTTTGATTGTTCTGGCTTTATAAATTATGTTTTTCGTGGGTTCGGGTTTAGTTTAACCCGCACAAGCTACGGTATGGCGGAGTTAGGTACAACTGTTTCATTAAAGGACCTAGAACCTGGTGATCTTATGTTTTTTAAAGCACGAAATTTGAATTCAAGACAAGTCGGTCATGTTGCGTTAGTTGTCGATACCACTGACGGAATAATTCAGTTTATACATGCGGCGAGAACCGGTATACGAATAGATACCTTCAATAATCATAGTTACTACGTTCCAAGATATATTAAATCAAAGCGTTTAGATTATGTTGGGTTTTAATCAATATTATTTATGAATACAGTCTCTTTTTCAAAAAATCAATGGCTTTTTGTTTTTTTGGCAGGTTTGTTTATTACCAATGCGGTTACTGCCGAGCTAATTAGTAATAAGCTCATAGAGATTCCTTTTTCATTTGATTTGTTCGGTAATCAATTTGGCCCTTTTGTGACAATAGTTGGTATTCTTCCTTGGCCCGTAGTTTTCTTATTGACAGATTTATTAAATGAATTTTACGGCTATAAAGTTGTTCGTAAGCTTAGCTGGATTACTGCAATTTTAATTGCATATTGTTTTCTTATTGTTGGTCTTTCAATGGACATACCTGCAGTCGAAATTCCTGGCTCAAATTTATCTGATGATGCTTCTTTTAATAAGGTTTTTGGACAAGCACAAATGGTAATAGTTGGAAGTATCTGTGCATTCTTGGTATCTCAAATATTAGATGCTTCTATTTTTTCTTGGATTAAATCGAAAACAGGTGAACGTTTCATTTGGTTAAGAAGCACAGGCAGTACCTTGATATCTCAACTTATTGATTCATATATTGTACTTTATATCGGATTTGTACTCCCAGGAACACTTTCCTTTAATGATTTCATGACTATTGCACCTACAAACTATGTGCTGAAGATTGTGATTGCCATTTTGCTAACGCCTTTGATTTATCTAGGACATTTTATCATTCGAAGATTTGTTCTTCGCTAGAATGCTGACTCTCTGTTCAGTTTATGCCAAATCAAGTAGATAAGGGCAACGAGACTCATAACAATACCTAACAAGAACACATTTGGTAAAGATTGTACGGTATTGTCATAGGTGAAAATTGTGGATAACGATCCTATCATAATCCCAACCTCTAAAGCAATAAAAATAGTACCCGCACCGACACCTCTTCGACTAATATGCGATAAATCAGCAGTCCAGGCAAATAGTGTTGGACTAGATACTCCTGTGGCGAGACCAAAGACGATTGCAGCCAATATAAATGAATTGTAAGAATTCACTCTAGAAAGTAAAATCATGGAGATACACAAAAGGAATACGCCAATAATCATTGTTTCTCGTCTTCCAATTTTATCAGAGAGGGAAGATGCAAATAACCTAACAAAGATTGTTGAAACTACATAAAAACCGAAAAAGAAACCTTTATTTTCGATATTTAAGAAACCCGAAATTTCGGGTGTCAAGACAAATATCATCCCAGTACAGACGGTTGTTAAAAACATAACGATTGCGGCTGGAGTAACTGAAGGCTCCAAAACATCATTCCATTTGACTTTTAATTGGCTCCCATCGAATTTTTGTGGATTTGGCAATGTTTCCTCAACCTTAATTAGGAACACGCCAGATAGAAGTGAAGTGGCACCAGAAATCATAAACAATGCATCCATTCCAAAGTGAATGCCGATCCATGAGCCAGAAAACTGTCCAACGCCAAAACCTAGGGAAATAAAAGTGCCCCATAGCCCCATTGCTCGCCCTCTTTTTTCAGCGGGTATTATATCCGTTAGTAATGCAGTACTACCTGTTGGTGTAAATCCTGCGCTGAAGCCATGAAGAAACCTCAATCCGAGAAAAAATAAAACGGAATATGAGAACGGATAACTCCATGAAATCAAAACTGAAAATAGAATACCGATATAAATTACTTTTTTTCTACCGATCGTATCTGTGAGTTTGCCTGAAAATGGTCTAGATATCGCCGCGGATATTGTAAAAAGGGTTATAACAAGACCTTTTTTATCTGCACCTCCCAGGCTGGTTATAAAATCATTAAGCTCTGGTAAAATTAGGTTGAAACTGGTCATGAAAAAAAACATGGAAAAGGTCAGTAGCCAAAAATTCTTTCCATAGTTCAATGTCATGTCGCAAATGTATAGGTTTATCGAAAACAGAACATCTATTTCGTTTCTTTGTTTATAATAATATGAAATTATACTTATTTGGAATTACTATTTTATTAGCGTGCTCTTGCAGTGGTCAGGTTAACGATGATAATGTTTACAATGGTAGAGCGTTACCAGAAAACATTTGTAGAGTCGTTAAAGACGGAGCCACAGAACGACCGTTCACAGGCGAATTTTGGAACCATAAAGAAGAAGGGGTTTACATTTGTGTAGCTTGTGATAACCCATTATTTACGAGTGATCATAAATATGCTTCTGGCTCAGGATGGCCGAGTTATTACGATGTTCTTAACGATGGTAATGTGCTTAAAAAAGATGACTATAACTTGGGTATGAGAAGAATTGAAATTCAATGTTCGAGTTGTAAGGCTCATTTGGGGCATCTGTTTAATGATGGACCAAAACCTACAGGTATGAGATATTGTGTAAATTCGGCATCGTTAAAATTTAAAGCGAAGAAAAAATAATGAAAATATCCACAGCTACTTTTGGAGCCGGTTGTTTTTGGTGCACCGAAGCCTGTTTTTCTGAATTAATAGGTGTTATTTCTGTTAAGTCAGGATTTACAGGTGGGCATACCGAAAAACCAACATACGAGCAGGTTTGTTCTGGTGCTACAGGACATGCTGAGGTTGCTCAAATTATTTTTGATTCAGAAAAACTATCATTTCAAGACCTTCTAAAAGTTTTTTGGTTTATTCATGACCCTACGCAGCTAAATAGACAAGGTAATGATATTGGAACACACTACAGAAGTGCTATTTTTTATCATGATGCGCAACAAGAAAAACAAGCCCTTGCATTTAAAGAAATGCTTAATTCCCAAGAGGTTTGGGAGGCCCCAGTTGTTACCGAGATTACAAGGTTTACGGAGTTTCACCCTGCTGAATCTTACCATGATGATTATCTAAAAAACAACCCGAATAACATGTACTGTCAAGCTGTTGTAAGACCAAAACTCGATAAATTTAGACAAGTATTTACCTCAAGTCTGAAATGATTTATAAGGTTTCAGGTGCGAGCCTTAGTACAATGCCGTCTATTTCTTTTGTGAGCTGAATTTGACAGCCTAGTCTGCTTTCGTCCTTAACAAAAAAGGCTTGGTCAAGCATGTCCAATTCGTTGTCATTTTGAATAGGGAGTGAAGTTTGCGATTCAAGATAGCATTGACAAGTCGCACACATTGCCATACCACCGCATTCACCGATTACTGGTAAATCATAAGATTTACATAGCTCCATTACATTCATAGACATATCAGTTGGTCCTACTAATGAATGTTTCACATCGTCTCTATCAATAATGTGCACCGTGATATCACTTGTATTCATGTCAGTTATAAATGGTTACTATGTTATTGCCGTTAAAACTTGTTGCATACTGCATAAGTCCATAGTCCGAGCCATTGATAGGACTTCCATCGTAGAGCGAAAAGTTGGCTCCGCTGCACGAATCAATTAGAACTAAGAAGTTGTCATCATCTGGATAAAGCGGTAATTCGCATTCGGCATTTGGATCAGCAGGGGAGTGCCTATCAAATGCAATAAACTCATCTAGAGATCTTCTATATACAATTATCCCCCTAGAGCCTCCAATAACGTATGCATATCCACCTACGCCTGAAAGCGAATAATAACTAGGTAGATTTAAGTCAATACTCTGATTAAAAGGCACGTAAGGCACGGGATGTGTATTTTGTTTTACACATGAACCACTCATGAGGAATAAGGAGATTACGAATAAGATTTGTAATTTCATTTCTCAAAGGTACCCAAACTTGAGGAAAACAGTTTCCATAACGCTTGTTATTTTAATTTATCTTGCACTGCATGGATGTGCCTCTAGTTCTCAAACTACAGCTCACAATGAATCTAAATTAACGAAAAAAATACTTCGTCAAGAGCGAAAAAGGGAACGTGCAAAAAAGAAGTATTTCGAAAAGAAATTTAAGCGTCACCGAAAAAATCAAAGTAAATCAAATAGAAAAATTCTTCGTAAAAGTGACAGGCAATTAAAACGACACAAAAGAAAACAAAGAAGGAAATATTAAAATAGCGTTTAAATTTTTCTGTAAACAGGTGTGATTTTTTTGTTTTTCCTCGTATTAACAATAATTTCAGGAGAGGGTGGGAGCCTTCTGCTTTTCCATTTTTCGAAGACGTAACCTTCTTTTGGTTCTGCTTTTACGCGTATTGGAATATCTTCAATATAATAGCCTTCCCATGTTTGATCCTTAATCTCAATGGAATTAATGATCACAGACCCCATTTTTGTATCTTGATTTACCGTAATCTTTGATATACCGTGGTCTAGTTCAAAATAATCAATCATATGCTTTCGAAGAAATTGAGGTCTTTCATAGGCATAATCCTTAATCCAATTGATACGTTCACCTTTTCTAATATATAACATCGAGTCAGACCATCTGTCTTTATCCCGAGGCACCTCTAGTTCTATTCGTTTCGTTATGTCATCTACTAATGCGATAACATTTTCAGTTTTAAAACCTGTATTGAGGTAATCGCACATACGGTTAATCCATTGCGCTTGGAATTTGGGGTTTTTAATCAGTCTTCCAAGAAGAAAAACTTTACCATTATCCGTGTAATAATTTAAAGATTTTTCTTGTGAAGTATACCATGAGTCTTGATCATAGCTAATCCATCGCCACTTTGAACCTGGTTCTTTAGATTTCCAAAATCTTATATTTACCGATATGTCTTTTGCGCCACAATACGTCTCATTGATCCAGTAATCGATGTAGCTACTTATGTCAATTTGATCACATACTTTTTGGTAAACGGAGTCCGTTGAAATATCATTTTGAGCGATATAAAAAATCATTTGGTCGTATGCGCTAATGTTGCCCGCAACCGCCTTTGCGTCTTCGGAGGTAAGTACATCAACATCAGCTTCTCCATGATTATTAAAAATAAAATCTCTTCCTTTTCTTTCCATTAAATTATAAAGTCCCCAGTATTGACCATTTAAGTATACCGAAACCGGCTCGTATGCTTGCATATCAATATTACCACTCATCTGCGTGTTGATTTCATAGAGTAATTCATTTTTAAATCTTTCTCCCACCCATAAGTCAGAAACATTTCGACCTGATGTAGCATCAGCTCTGACCCAAAGGCCGCCAAAGCTTTCGATACTCTTAGCTTTAAAGACAGGGTAATTAAAGCGTTCTCCTTTTCCATCATCGTTAGAGGCAAAAAAAGCGAATGATTTTTTGGGCTGTCTTCGGCTTGTTTTTCCTGCTATCCTTGTTGTGGTTGTTTTAGAAAATGCTAGTTTGAAAGCGCCAGATTTTGTGGTGTCAAAGTATTCAATAAATGCAGGGACTTCCATGCCTCTTTTTTCAAAGTTGGCATATATACCTTTCCGTTTTCGCCATAAGTCCTTGGGCGCTACAATCAGTGAAACGACGTTCAAAGTATTCTTCTCATTAATAAAGATCGAAGCATTGCCGATTACATCCGGCATATACCCAGGTCGTATTATTCTCGCTCTCAAGACTGTCGATGAATCAATTTGTATAGGCTCTTCGTACAAGAAACTATTATCCGTAGGTTCGGCGCCATTTAAGGTAAAGAATATTGGAGCATCTATAGAGCAGGATAGTTTAATATTTTGAGTTTTTTTATAAAAGCCAGATTGAACACTAAAAGAAACTTTAGTTGATTCTTCATTTAGAATTCTACCATTGGTGTTTTTTTGATTCGGAGAAGGTTTTTTAAAGAATGCATTTTCTTTTGAATTTTCTTTATTTCTTCCGAATGAAATATTATCACTTTGTTTTGGATAATTGATTTCATCAATTAGTTTGAGGTTTTGGTCGTATAAACCAATGTATCCTCCTTTTTTGTTTAGTTTGAACGATGCGTGTCTTTGACCTTGTTCAGGGTCACCATCAATCCAAAATAGTATGTAAGATTTAGGTGGAATTTGTGTCCAGTAGCCACTTTTATTGCCGATTTCATGCTTTGTGATTTGTTCTTTATCATCTGTTAGAAACATACCACCGAGTTGAAGACTATCTTCCGATGCATTGTAAAATTCAATCCAGTCATCATACTCTCCAAAGCCGTCAGCATTCACTTTAGAATTTGAGGCTAGAATTTCATTTATGACAATTTGACTCTGCGCTGAAAAAAATATAAGCGAAGTAAAGATCGATGTCAATATTAGTATTTGTCTCATGTGGTACTGTCTTTGAATTTTTTTGTCTTTTAAATATAATAAAAAAGCCCCCCTGCAATGCAGAGGGGCTCTAAGAATTTGTTAGTTATTACTTAATAATAACAAACTTTTTCTTTAGTACACCAGTTGGTGTGTTTAAGTGTACATAGTAAATACCGCTTTGAAGCGTTGTTACATTGTAGTCTAATTTATTAACCTCGTTAGCTCTTACGCTACCGTTGTATATAGAACCTACAACTTGTCCATTGATATTTAAAATGTTAACGCTTACATTTTGATCCTCTGTTACAGAGAATTCAAATGTTGCACTCTGGTTTGCAGGGTTCGGATATTGCTTAATCATAGCGCCATCGAATCCTGTGATGATCTCCTTGTCGTTAGATCCAGCGTCAGCACTTGCTTGTGAATTCACACTACAAGTATTACCTTCTGTATCAGTCCATCCTATAACTTCGAATGGGAAGAAGTTTTGACCTACTGGGTTATCACAACAATTTGTTGGGATTTTGTATCTATTCACACCAGCCCACTCGAAATAAGTATCTTTTCTCAAGTATGCTAATCCTGCATCAGATGCATTGATTGTGAATTCATCACCAGTCATTAAATCAGTTAACGACGCAAGAAGGATATTGCAATTTTTCTTAGCGTGAACATTCGCGCTTGAGAAAGAAGGACCTACCCATCTAACTGTAATTGATTCAATTTTACCATCACAAACACATGATACTGGCTCTTCAGTTGCTGTAGAGTTATTACATGCCTCTGTTTGTTGCGCATCACATGGTCCTAAAGAGTAACCACAGTTTATCTTCTTGTCAATGTTTTTAGCATTAACACAGTAAGTTACACCGTCAAAGCACATAAGTACTTTACCTCTTTTCTTACCAGATTTTGAACCTCCGTAAGATGCACATAGTTCACTTGAACTAGAGTTTGAACCACTCTTAGAACTTTTTGAACTCTTAGAACTCTTAGAACTACTAAAGGCAGAACCTAAAGAAGAGTATGAAGAAAGATGACAAGATGAACTCGACGAGTGTGAAGAACTATTTGATCCACTCTTAGAGCTCTTAGAACTCTTAGAACTTGACCCATGAGAAGATGAACAACTTGGTCCACTTCCACTTTGAACATTCCATGGATCTATGCTAGACGCGCTAGATGCACTTGATGAATGTGAAGAACTATTTGATCCACTCTTAGAACTCTTAGAACTCTTAGAACTGTGCGAGTGAGAGGATGATCCTCCGGGAGTACATTGAATATCAATGACTTCAACTGTCCAGTTTGTAGTTGCTTGACAACCGTTAACGTCTGTTACATGAACAGCGTAAGTTGACGTTTCACTTGGACATACGGTAATGCCTTCTGACATCTCTGTATTTGACCATTCGAAAGAGTAACCAGGTGTACCACCGGCAACAGTTGTACCTATAGTAGCACATCCATACTCTTCACCTGCTCCAAGGTAAACAACACCACAACCATTTGCATCAACAGTAAGAACCTCAGGCTCATTTATTGTTACAGTAGCTTCTTGAGCAACACAACCATTGTTGTCAGATAAACCAATGGTATAATCTCCAGCAGTTAATCCATCAAACGTATATGAACCGTTTTCTAAAGCCCCGCCAGTTACAACAACACTACCGAGAGCGTCAGCGTTTGCTGGATTTGCATTGAAACCAGTTACAGAGAAACCAACTTGGATAATTAAACCGTCAGTTAAACTCGTTGCAGGAACAGTTACGCTGAAGTCACCACTTGCTGGCATATCCATTGTAGCAGAACCACCTAAAGCATCTTGGAAACCTGCAGCTGGATTAAGCGCTTTGATAAAGTACTTAACAGAATAACCATCTGCAATTGTGTTAGAAACAACAGAACCACTAAATGTTAAGTCCTGACCATTCCATGCACCGTTCTCAAGGTATGTATTAGCTTCCATAATTTTATTACCATTTCCATTGCCATCAGACCAGAATGGGTCAGCAGCATTGTAAGTATTAAAGTTAGGTTGTAGCGTAATTGTGTTAGAACCAGCGTCAAGTGTAGTAAGAACATCTGGAAGTGCCCAAGGGCTACCAAAGATGTATCCACCACCACAACAAGGATTCGCTGGGTTATCAAATACATTCATATAAGCAATGTAGCTGTCAGATGCATTTACGTCTACGATAAGTGATTCAGTAACTGATTCACCATTAATAGAGTAAGTAAATGGAGCATCTCCTTCAGTAGCGTTAATAGTAATACTACCATTATCGTCTCCATTACAAAGGGCATCTTCTGAACTTGTTTCGAATTCAGGAGTGCTGTTAACAGTAACATTAATGGATGCAGAATTAGATCCACATGCATTTGTTCCTGTAACATTTACTGAACCAGAAGTATTTCCAAAATCAACTGAAGCTGAAGAACCATCTCCATTAGCCGTAGCATCCATAGATGTAGACCAGTCGAAAGAAACAAAATCACCAGAAACTGTGTAAACTTCACCTTGAGTTCCTGCACAGACTGCGCCTGCACCCGAGATAGCACCAATTGCTGGTGTGTCGTATGTACCACTTACGGCTAAGTCAAATTCTCCAAAAGAAAAAGATGAGAATGCTTCGACAGCAACATAGTATGTTCCTGGAGCAAGAGCTGCGGTAATAGTAGACTGAAGGCCACAAGCATCATCATTTAATGCTATAGTTTCTCCACCACATGGAGCTGTTGTTAAGTATAGGTATGTATCCCAAGAAGTACCGCACGTTGAGAAAGAATATGTTCCTGCACATGGTACAGAGATTTCATATACTCTATCTTGAGAAGTTCTTAAACTACAGTCGTTACATGCACCATCAGTTGTTCCAGAAATAACGAAATCCCCGTCATAAGCGAAAGATCCATCAAGACCATCAGCTGGTGGAATACACGGGCAAGAAACAGTTAATGTACCGTTACTTGGATTTGTGTCTTCGTCGTCGATTAAGAAATAGTAAGTAACTCCACCTACTAGGTCAGCGGTAATATTCGTAGCTGAAAATACATCATCAATGTATTGCCAATCTGCATTTTCTCCACAAGATAAAGCAACAAAGATGTCAGAATAGTAACCAACATTTGTCATTTCAATTAAGTAAGAACCATCAACTTCTGGCGTGTATGAAAATACAGCTTCTTGACCTGGAGTTCCCCATGGTCCTGAAGCAGGATTGAAAACACCGTTTCCAGCACCTAATGACCAGTTGTAATCTTCGTCACAAGTCATTGCAACAATATTCTCACATGGATCAACGGCAACTGTAGGACAGATAATTTCAATTGAACCTGTACTTTGCGTTGTGTTCTCATCATCAAGTAAGAAGTAATAAGTAACGCCACCTGTAAGGTCAACTGAATTTGTACCTGATGATAAAATATCATCAATGTAAGCCCAACCTTCGGCTTCACATGTTGCAGCCTGGTAAAATAAATCTACATAGTAGTTATCATTTGTAACCGAAATGGCATATGAACCGTTAGCTTCCGGTGTAAATGAAAAAACTGCTTCATTACCTGGTGTCCCCCAAGGACCATCTGCAGGACTATAAGAACCAGCACCACTTGCCAAATTGTATGAAAGTGGAGATCCACATTCCAACGTAACCGGACTGTCGCATGGCGCAGGCCCACCACCTAAAGAAACAAGGGTAGCTGTCATAGAACCACATGAGTATTCATCTTGACAGTTGTATTTGTCAAGTAGAATATTTACGGCTCCTGTTGAAGCTGCCGTGAAATTCACGATAGATTGTAAACCACAAGCGTCATCATTGTAACCTACAACTGCTCCTGAAGAAGCATCATAAATTGTTACTTGTGTATCGAAACCTGTTTCACATGTTGAAATTTCATAAGAAGCTCCCTCAATAACGTTTAACGTATTGTATTCGCCTCCAAAAAGACAACTTGTCGAAATGGATTGACCTTCTTGACTTAAATCCCAGGTTAGATATGGGAAGTTATCGTTTGGGCATTGTGCCGTGGCATTAAACATAAAGCCAAAAGCAAATGCAAACAGACCTAATTTTATAAAGTTCTTTTTCATGACTTAGTTTTTATGGTTAATATTTCGTTTCTCTTTCGCACGCGTTGATTCAGCATTCTTTTTAGAGAATGAATTCATCTTTTCGTACTTTTCTGTATTACTTTCAACCCAAGCATCTTTGCGATCAGCATAACTTTTCGCATCAGCTTTTTGATCTCCTGTTTTAACATACTTTGGAAAAGTAGCGTCATTGGAAATAATGGTGATTTCCTTGGCTGGTTCCGCCTGCATGTGAAATGCTTGCTTCTCCGCTTTGGAACTGAACTCTCGCTCACCAGAAGGATTGGAAGTGTTTGTGACTTTTTCCTTTTCAACGGAAAACGTCGGATTGACTGTCGACTTTTGGGCATAGGATAAACCTACGGCAAATACCGACAAAATCACGAGTGATTTTTTCATAGTAAATGATTTAAGTTAATAGTTTAATAAAAGGCTTCGGCGATATTAAGGAGATCGCTCTGCCCGTTTTAGCACTCGCAATATACGAAATGAGGTTCGAAAGGGCTTTAAAAGTTATTAACATTTATCAACAATTTGTAAATAAATTGTTAATAACTCAACTTGTAAAGTAATGCGGAATTAGGAAATTATTGTTTCGATTTGTAAGGATTTTTTTTCCCATTTTTCAAGTAGATCATTCGCCTCTCTTGATTTCTCGGCATGTTCAAAATAGATTGTGTTTTTTTCAGTATCGGACAAATTATCAGGATTTTGAATACTGAATTCGAGTTTTTTAATAGTGGCTTCAGTCTCCTCTATTTTTTTTTCAATACGCTTAATTTCTTTCTCTAATTTCTTAAGCTCTCTATTTGCGTTCTTAACAGTAACCTTCTTTTTTTCTGGTTTTGATGTTTTTGGTTTACTCTGAAATGGCTCTTTTTCCTCTTGAATAGATTTTAGGTATGCTTGCACGTCGTCAAAGTGAATACGAACTTTTTTGTCCTTAATATCCCAAATTCTATTTGTCAAGCCCTGCAGAAAATCACGATCATGTGAAACAACTACAAATGTTCCTTCATATGACAGAAGGGCCTGTTTTAAAACATTTTTTGACGCAATATCTAGATGGTTTGTAGGTTCGTCAAGTATTAAGAAGTTTGATGGGCTTAATAATAATTGGCAGAGGGCCAGTCTTGTCTTTTCTCCTCCTGATAGTGATGATACTTTTTTTGTTATGTCATCCTGTGAGAATAAAAAAGAACCTAAGATGCTTCTTAGTTTTAGTCTGATTTCGCCTTTTGCAACATCATCTACTGTTTCAAATACTGTTTTCGTTTTGTCTAATTGGTCCGCTTGGTCTTGAGCGAAGTAAGTAATGTTGACATTGTGGCCAATGTTTATCTTTCCTTCATAATCCGTTTCACCGTTGATACATTTTAAAAGTGTTGATTTCCCAGTCCCATTCGCACCAAGCAATGCGATTTTTTCTCCACGACCAATTGTCATAGAAAGCCGATTTAAAATATGTTTATCGCCATAGTTTTTCTGCAAGTCCTCTATTTCAAGTACTTTTTTACCTGGTTGAATGCTTAAAGGGAATTGAATTCTAATTGCGCCTTCATTGGAATTCTCAACTTCAATAATTTCTGTTTTTTCAAGTTTTTTAATAAGAGATTGAGCGAAGGCTGCTTTGCTACTTTTTGCTCGAAACTTCGAGATGAGCCTTTCAGTCTGTTTAATATCTTTTTCTTGCTGCTTTTTTTCATTAGAACGAAGTAGGTTTTCTTCTTCTCGTTTGATTTTATAATTAGAGTAGGCATATGGAAAATCAAAAATCTTTTTTAAACTTATTTCTAATGTTCGTTTTGTAATGGCATCGAGGAATAATCTATCGTGACTAATAATGATAACAATCCCTTCAAATTTGACTAAAAACTTTTCGAGCCAACCAATTGAAAGTATATCGAGGTGATTCGTTGGTTCATCTAGTAATAGTATATCCGGTTTGTTCACGAGAATTCTTGCCAGTTCTAATCTCATTTTCCATCCGCCTGAAAATTCACTAACTGGTTTTATAAAGTCACTTTGTACAAAACCAAGACCTTTAAGAGTGGTTTCAATTTTTTCTACCCATTTATATCCTTCTAATAAATCCAGCTCTTCATTTAACTCATTTAATTCGTTAAGCATTTCTAAATAGCTTTCTGACTCATAGTCTGTTCTGGTCGTGAGCTCTAAATTGATTTGATCAAGTCTACTTTGAATTCTATTTAGATCTTTGTTTGAGTTTAAAAGATAATTTTTAAGACCTTCTTCTGAATTAAAATGAAGTTCTTGCTTAAGATAACCTATACTGCACTCTTTAGGAATGATAATTTTTCCTTCTGAAGGATTTAATTCTTTTGATATTAGTTTAAGTAAGGTGGATTTCCCAGCACCGTTTTTTCCAACCAGCCCAATTTTATCACCCTTATTCATTTGAACCTTTATATTTTCAAATAGGTATCCTTGAGGTAAAAAGTAACTGACTTGATCGAATTGAATCATTGTATGGTGTGCGTTTTGTTAAAGGCTCTTAATTTTTAATAAAAAAGAACAAAAGTACGGAAAAGGTGTTTATATTAGTTTTTTAAAAGAGTAAGAAAATTATGGGAAGACCACCAACAAGACCAGCGCGATTGCGAAACGGATTTTATATAGAAGTAAAGTCTCAGGGTTCTTCAGCTATATTAGTGAGAAGAGACACCAAAGAACAAATGATTATTGCGGCTGAGGATTATGCGAGAACAAAACTTGTAAAGATTAAAGGAGAAATGCGCGACGATAAATGGGTCGGCGTATAAACTATGATTTTTAAAAAAATAAATCAATACCGCTTTTCCTTTTGGA
This sequence comes from Crocinitomicaceae bacterium, assembly GCA_029251865.1. Classification (GTDB taxonomy): domain Bacteria; phylum Bacteroidota; class Bacteroidia; order Flavobacteriales_D; family Crocinitomicaceae; genus UBA952. The sequence continues at coordinate 45,532 of JAQXCN010000078.1, forward strand.
TAGCGGTATTTTCTTTTTTACTGGCCGCCATACCTTTTAATATTATTGTTTTTAACAACTTGCTATTGGCTAAGTTTTTTGGTTTCCTGCTTGTTGTATTACTAATAGTCGCGTTGAGGGTTTGGTTTTCAGTAGCGAGAAATCGAAATAATATAGTACCGAGAGTACTACTGAATAAAAACGATATTTTTGATTTAAAAAAGGATTTCAAGGGTTTTTCATCATTAAACCCTAACGAACAAGACATACTTAAAAATCGTATAGGAATTTTACTATCTAAAGTGAAGTTTGTCGATGGGTCGAATGCGCTATTAGACAAGCGAAATGCTATTCGGGTTGCCTACGTCTATGTTTGTTTAAATTGGAGTGAAGTGTTTATTGTCGAGTCAGATTGGATATTTTTATATATCTCCACTGCACCGGATGATAGAATCTCATATAAATTTGTTTTACTCGAAGAATATTTTGAAGGTTTCAAAACAAAGCTAATAGCTTCATAAGTCTTTGGTTTATTGAGCTTTGTCAAACTTATTATTTTAGCTAATTATTTCTTTGATTTTTTTTTTCATTTTTTTTCATTTTTTTCTTGGTATAACAAAAAGAGTATATATCTTTGCACCCCGCAAGTAATTAAGCGTAGTTATTTGTAAGAGTCCTTTTAGTTTGAATTAAGCGAGAGGATTTTTTATTGTTTAGGAGTTTGAAAGCGAATAAA
>JAQXCN010000079.1 GCA_029251865.1 Crocinitomicaceae bacterium
GCCTACGATTATGACCAAGGCGCACAAAATAATGGAAACATTAATGAAAGTGTATGGCTAAATTTCCTTGCACCTAATTCAGGAAGAATCATCTTCGAGGCCGATTACCAGAGTGTTGTTTACGGTGAACATAACGCTTTATATGGTTTCGATAAACGTTTTGCACCTGGCGTCCCTACAGATTTTAATTGTGCAAATCTTGAATTCTTAGCAGGTGATGAAGGTGGACTCAATGGCTTTTTCGGTGGAAATGAAAGTGCTGTTGTTAGTCGTTATTGTTTAGAACCAGGTTACAACTATTATGGCCTTATTGATCCTGCAAATATTATTGATCCTTTTTCATCTGAAGAAATCAAAGGGTGGCTTTATGACCCGAGTGTTGCCGACGCATCATTCAACTCACCAGGTAATGACATATTATGCATTGCGCTTCAAGATACCCTTTTCGAAGTGCCTGTAATTCTCGCAAATACAGATCCGACATTTCAAGCTGTTTCTGGAAGTAACGTCCTGGCTTGCCAAGAATATCTTGCAGGTGAACCTAACGCAGCAGCAAATGCAGCAAATTGTGCAAATCAAACCGTATGGCATTATTTTACGGCCCCTCCTTCCGGAGCTGTAGAAATAAGTATTAGAGCCTATATTGGTATGGATACTGTCCGCTATAACATTTACGAATTATTAAATGGTACCGATTGCTATGGAGGGCTTCAACCAGCAACATATACGGAAGATGGTACACAAAGCACACCATCAGTTAACCCAGTCATTCAAGGGCAAGCAGGTTTTGAGGGTGATCAAGCATCTGCATGTTGTATGACTCCTGGAACATTATATGCAATACAAATCGATGGTGGATCATCTGGAGACGAAGGGCAATATATCATTGAATACATACAGGAAGTAGAAAGCGATGCGGGTATGCCTGAAATCACCCTTGCTAACGGAGAATTAATTCAATTCACAGACTTAGACACGAGCTTTGTTTGTTTTGGTGATAGTTTTACGCCTGAGGTAATGGTTGATGGAATTGGAGAATCAACGGCTAGCTTTCCTGATTGTTTAACTCCGGGGTTTATTATCCATGACCAGGAAACAATTACGAACCCGGTGCCGGGTTCAGGAATTGAAAATACAATCATAGATTTTATTGAAGGTTCTGGTAATTTCATAAATAATTCCGACGGGACCGGAAGCTTTGGGAATCCAAACTTCAATAGTGTCTACTATTTATCACCCGCAGCTGATATAAGCGCAGATTGGGGACAATTCTCCTGTTTTACCTCCACCGCTTCAGATGGCCAGCCTCTTGTATATCTTCAGGAATTAAATCCGTTTTTCGCATACGACGATGCCACATGCACAGTAACCTTTATTGCAGATGGAGGACTAAATGCATTTTATGGAGCGCCCTACGACTTCACAATAACGAATCCAATTGGTGACATTGTCGAAGTGGGACAAGTTAGCCCGGGTGCAGGTTATACCTTCTTATCTCCAACTGCAGGGATTTATACTGTGGACATAACTGATGGTGCCTGTTCAGTTAGTTTTTCCTATGATGCTTCAAATTGTGGAAATCCATGTGAACCTTCTACGAACAATATTGATCTTTCAATATGTGAAGGAGAAAGTGCATTTCTTGAGGGCGCAGATCAAACAGAAGCAGGAACCTATACAGAAGTTTATATTACTCCTCAAGGATGCGATAGTACGGTTATAACAGAACTGAGCTTTGTTAATCCAACCGAGAGTAATAATGAGTATACAATTTGCACAGGAGCTTCCATTGAAGTAGGAGGCAGTTCCTACTCCGAAGAAGGTGTTTATATTGATACACTAATAAATGCGAATGGTTGCGACAGTGTGGTAACCTCTACACTATTCCTTTCCCCTGAAATAACAACGAGTGATGAAACAACGATTTGTATGGGTGGTTCCTATTCATTTAATGGAACAGTGCTTTCCACCGAAGGGGTTTACACTGAAACATTTACGACTCCAACGGGTTGTGATTCCACAGTATACCTTTCCATATTTGTAACAGACCCTCCTATTGGTTACGATGCGCAAACAATTTGCTTAGGCGATGAATTTGACTTTGGCGGAACTTTACTGACGGAAAGTGGTGTATATATTGACACAATTAGTGCGTTAGATGGCTGCGATTCAATTGTTCGTCTCGAATTATCTGTTATCGACTGTTCAATTGACCTACAAATCAGTAATATCGTCACGCCTAATGGAGATAACCTAAATGAAACATGGAAGGTTAATGATCCATCTCAAATTACAGGTTGCACGGTAAAGATATTTAACCGTTGGGGGCAGCTTGTTTATCAAACTTCCGATTACAACAACACCTGGGCAGGAACTAAGGACAACGAAGAACTTCCAGACGGTGTTTATTACTACGCTATAACATGTATCGATAAAGAATTTACAGGGTCTATTAATTTACTAAGACTTAAAAAATAAGAAACCATGAAAAAAATCATAACATTAAGTATCTGTCTGATTACGTTGGTTTCTCATAGTCAACAGACGCCACAACGTAATTTGTATGGATTCAATAAATATGCTATAAACCCTGCCTATGCCGGAGCCAGTGGTTGTACTCAAATTAACTTCTCACATTTAAACCAATGGGTAAAAGTGGATGGCGCTCCACTAACCAGCATGATCAGTGCAAATGGTCGGGCCGGAAAAATGTTTGGCGTTGGTGGCCAAATTTTAGTAGATCAAATTGGAATGATTCAACAAATTTCTGCTATGGGTTCTGTTTCATATGGATTAACATTTGCTGAAACGCACAAGATTCGTATTGGCGCTTCTTTTGGATATAATCAATATCGAATTGACGCCTCTAATGCCATAGTATTTGATAATGGGGACCCTATTGTTGAAGGCGGTGAACAAGCTGGTGGAACCATCAATTCAAATCTTGGTTTATTATACCAATGGAAAAATCTTGAAATAAGCGTTGGCTCACAGCAGTTGATTCAATCCACGAGTAACATGTCATTTTCTGGACTAGACGGTTATGGCTTAAAGAGACATTTACACGGGTACTTTGCCTATAATCAAAAACTAGGTCAAAACTGGCTGCTTACACCTTCAGTATTTACAAAAGGAACAAATAATGGATATCAATTAGATATCAATGCTGATGCTTGTTATCAAAACTATATTTTCGGAGGACTTGGATACAGAACTTCAGTAGGCCTAATTGCTAGAGCGGGAATACAGGTACAAGACTTATTTTTTATTGGATATGCTTATGAAACGCCTCTCGCGAATATTGCATCATACAGTTCTGGATCACATGAAATTGTATTGGGTATAAAGTTCTGTAAAAAAGAATCGAAAAAAATACCCGAAATTGCTGAACTGAAAAAAGATGATAATAAAGACTCCCTTGACAAAGAAACAAGAAATCAAGAGGTAGCTGCTCTACCAACGTTGGATACAATTGTTATTACCCGCGTAGATACAGTTTATATCGAAGCAGCCGTTGAGGAAATATTAGAAGTTAAACAAATTGAAGCGCCGAAAAAAGAATTCATACCTGTTGACAAAGATATTCTGTTTGAATTTGATAAAGCCATTGTTCAAAAAGAGTCTTTCGGAGCACTAGAGTCTATTGTTAATATATTGAATAGCAATCAGACATTGAAAATCTCCTTGAGAGGCCACACGGACGCTCAAGGCTCAAACAATTATAATGTAACGCTTTCTAAAAATAGAGTATCGGCTGTACTCGATTTCTTTAAAGCAAATGGCGTTGATGCAGAACGAATATTAATTGAAGCTTTTGGAGAAACGAAACCGATCGCTGATAATGCATCTTTAAAAGGAAGAAAACTAAACAGACGCGTTGAAGTTCGATTTGTACAAGAATAAAACAACAACTATTGAGTATAGTTTTCAGCCTATACGTTTAAAAAAAATGTAGTTTAGTCCAAACTTATTATAATCTATGATTTCTCATTGGAAGAATATATCAAGAAGTCAGCTCATCCGATATTCAATACTCATCTACTGGTCTTTATTTTGGCTACTTAATATGATAGATAAAATTATTGGGGGAAGTCATTTTTTATGGGTTGGACGCGATCGCTTTGCTCAATTTCAAAAGTTTTTCGCCTCTGCAGGAATAGAATCGCCTGTAATAGCTGATTTTGCTCTTGTTATTGCTGCGGCTTTAGAGGCCTTTGCTTTTGTATTCTTCACAGGTGCACTTTTAAAATTATTAAAAAATAATACTGAAACTTGTAGGTCATGGTTTTTTATCGGCATTAGCCTAACTCTCGCTACGTTCACAATATTTTCCATCGGAGATCATGTTTTCGGTGACCGTTTTGAGCTTTTAGAGCATACGCTGTTTTGGTTTTTAACACTTTTCTCATGGGTTGTATTCAATCGATTAGAAAATATTTCAGAAAACAGCCCGAAAGAATTGAATAAAAAACAGTTCATAGGAGCGGGTATTATTGCTTTGTTTCTAATCGGTATTACAAGCTTTTCAATCTTCGATTATAATAAAAATTTCTTTTCACGCAGAACCGATTCGCTTTCAGCGGTTCCTATTGGAGGAAATATTTATAAGATTTCTTTTCCATTTCTTGGAGGCAGCACCGTTTTTGAAAAATCAATTCGTCGATTCAAAAAGGAGCACCCAAATAAAATCATTGACCACATATACACAGTACCGAATGAACTTAGGCTCAAAAAAGCAGATGGGCTGATCTTTTACATCGCAACGCAAGAAAGACCATGAAAGAGAAAACAATCATTAGATTTTCAGTTTTACTTTTCTGGACCTTTTTTTGGGGTCTCAGTATATTGGATAAAATCATACCCGATGTACACCACTTATGGGTTGGGAAGGATTTTTTCGCATTATTTATTAAGTTTTTTGGATCTTTAGGACTTAAGGACCCAATATTTGCTACCGTTGCACTCGCTTTAATTTCTGGCCTTGAAGTCATCAATTTCGTTTTCTATCTTATTTCATTTATAAATTTTGCTAAAGGAAATGCAGAACAGTCAGAAAAATGGTTTTTCCGTGCGATATTTTCATCTATTACCTTATTTGGTTTGTTTTCTATTGGAGATCAAGTATTTGGCGATCGTTTTCAACTGCTCGAACATGGTTTGTTTTGGCTGATTCTAATCGCATCGTGGGCCTTATTCAAATTCATTACACCTAGCGAAAATAAAAATCTCTTTATGGGATCCAATAAACAACTTCGGACCGCACTACTCATTGGCGGTTTCATTACTATTATTACCTCTGTGTCCATTATTGATTTTTCTAATAAAACATTCAAAAATGTTAATAGCCCCGTGATTGGTGAAGAGGTTGTACCTGGTGTTTATAAATTTGACTTTCCTTTTTTAGCTGACAAACGGGTTTGGGAAAAAACAATTAACACTTTCAAATCTTCGCATCCCAATCTTAAAATAAATTACATATACACGGGACCTTCAGAACTAAATTCAAAGAAAAAAACACATTTATTACTTTATGTATTCACTGATTGAAAAAATATTAAAATATGAGATTTAATACACGTAAATGGGTGAAACCTGAAGATCTAAACCCTAATGGTACGTTGTTCGGAGGAAGACTTCTTGCTTGGATTGACGAAGAGGCGGCATTGTATACTGTAATACAACTAGAGAACCCTAAAATTGTCACAAAATTCATGTCCGAAATTAATTTCATGGCCTCTGCAAAAAAAGGAGACATTGTAGAAATTGGAATGGAAGTCATAAAATACGGAAAGTCATCGATCACAATGCGATGCGAAGCTCGAAATAAAATGACTCGGGAAACTATTTTAACCGTAGATAACATGGTTATGGTTAATCTCGGGGAAGATGGGAAACCAAAACCTCACACTAAAAAAGAAGTAGAATTTGTTCGTGACCGAATAAAGGAAAATAAAGATTAAGTTAAATCTTCTTCTGAATAGCAATAATCTTGGAACGTATGCAATGTTTTCATCCTTAAACTATTCGATTAT
>JAQXCN010000055.1 GCA_029251865.1 Crocinitomicaceae bacterium
GAGTATGATTTAAGAAGAACAGGCAATATTCGAATGACAGCGAACTACACGCTTCAGTTTGCGGAAGGTACGGGTTCTGATGCGACATCAGCAAGTGCCTTAATTAACGCAGGGCTACCAAACTTGAGAAATATCTTCCCATATTCCTATGATCAGCGTCACGCGGTTAACGTGACTTTTGACTACCGATACGGTTCAGGTAAAGATTACAATGGTCCAAGTATTGGAAAAGTTAATCTTTTTGAAAATACAGGATTGAATATAGTTTCTAACATTTATTCTGGTTCGCCTTATTCTTCGCAAACCTTCATTACAAATGATGCACAGTTTAGTCCTCTCAATGCCGGTTTAAATGGTACTTTAAATGGTTCGAGGCTTCCTTGGTCTTACCGACTAGATTTACAAATTGATAAAACAATCAATATCTCTTATGGTAAAGAGGACGGTGATAGACCTAAAAAAGCTTTCTTGAATGTCTATTTGAGGGTAACAAACCTTCTTAATCAGTTTAACCTTCTTGGTGTTTACAGAGCTACGGGTAACTGGGATGATGATGGTTACTTGGCCGCGGCAGCGAGTCAGACATCCATACAAAATCAAATAGATGAGCAAGCATTTAGAGATTACTACATGATGAAGGTTCAAAATCCTTATAATATTAGTGCCCCTAGACAAATTCGTTTAGGTCTCAAATTCGACTTTTAAAAGAAATTATTTCAACAACACAAGAATAAACGTTACATATATGAAAAAGCAGTTATTCGCTACAATTATAGGCCTCGGTATTGCAATGCCAGCATGGTCTTATCTTGGTCCTAATGATAAAAAAGGTTCCTCTGACAATACTCCGAAAGGTGCAAATTGCAGTCCAGCAACAGCCAAACTTACTTTAGAGTTTAATGATGTTGCAGCACTCATTGAGCAGGGTGGTAGTATGTTTCAGAACCGACAGGACGGAACAGCAGCTTACGAGGTTCCCAAGGGGAGTGGACTGAATGCGATTTATGCAGGAGCACTTTGGATGGGTGGTACTGACGTGAATGGACAGCTTAAATTAGCAGCATTAAGATACCGTTCAGGAAACGATTTTTGGCCAGGTCCACTTACCGTAACTCCTGGGACGGGTAATTATAATCCATTGAATCCTGTTGGAGATGATGCAGTTAGAGACTTTGGAGAGGCGAATATTGATCCAGACCAGTGTCAAGCTTACGATAAAATTTATACGATAAGGAAAGCAGAAGTTATTCGCTTTAATGTTTGGTGGGCTTGTAACTCGGGAGAAGTTACTGAAGGTTGTGATGATATCACTGAGCCAACCAATGATGAATTACAAAGAATTTATGGATGGCCAGCGCATGGTGATGTTTCCCGCGGACAAGACTATTTTCTTGCACCTTTTTATGATCGTGATGAAGATGGGAATTACAACCCAGATGCTGGAGATCACCCTTGGTATGATGATATACTTGGTAGAGATGATATAGAATGTGGAGTGGACCGTAGAATTTCTTTATTTGGAGATGAAACGCATTGGTGGGTATTCAACGATAAAGGGAATATTCATACGGAAACAAACGGGGACCCAATTGGAATGGAGATTAGAGCCCAGGCTTTTGCTTTTGCTACAAATGATGAAGTGAATAGAATGACCTTCTATAATTATGAGTTAATAAATAGAGGTACGCAGACTTTATACAACACATACTTCTCTCAGTATTTAGATGCGGATATCGGTAATTACACTGACGATTATGTTGGTTGTGATGTTTCCCGAGGATTAGGTTACGCTTTAAATGGTGACCTTATAGATCAAGCGGATGGTGGTAAGCCAGGTTACGGTGAAAACCCTCCAGCTATAGGTTGTGACTTTTTTGAAGGTCCTTATCAAGATGCCGATGAGTTGGATAACCCAGGTCCATATTTTGATGAAGAAGCAGGAGTAAATGTCATTCCTTCAGTTACAGATGCCCTAGCAAACAATGGTATTGTTTATAAAGGTGTAGGAATTGGATATTCTGATGGTATTATCGATAACGAACGATTTGGTATGAGAAGATTTACGTATTACACGTCAACTTCTGCGCCGCCTTATAGTGATCCTGTCAATGCTGCAGAGTATTACAATTTTATGCAAGGTAATTGGTCTAACGGTTCAGATATGTTTTATGGTGGTCTGGGTTATGCAGGTTCAACCGGAGCATCGACAGTATTGTCTGACTATATGTTCCCAGGAAACTCTGACCCATTGCATTGGGCGACGGGTGGTGTAGATATGTCAAGTGCATTCCCTGATGGTTGGTTCGAAAGCACGAATAATAATCCTCCAGCGGATAGAAGATTTGTTCAATCTGCAGGTCCATTTACTTTGAGACCTGGTGCGATTAATAATATTACAGTAGGTATGGTATTCGGTAGAAGTACTGATGGTGATTTGTATGCATCTGTGGAAGCAATGAAGCAAGCGGATACAAAAGCACAGGCATTATTTGATGCATGTTTTAAAATTCTTTCTCCACCTGATGCACCAAGACTTACGATTCAAGAGTTGGAAAATGAATTGATTTTAACGATTGATAACCCTTCATCTTCAAACAACTACGAAGAAGGCTACGAGGAGTTAGATGAAATTAATATAGCAGACCCAACGGTTGATAGATTCTACCGTTTTGAAGGTTATCAGATCTACCAGCTTAAAGATGTAGAGACATCAGTAGCAGATATTAATGATCCTGAAAAAGCGAGATTAGTAGCGCAGTGTGATATTGAAAATGACATTGATAGGGTAATTAATTTTGATTTCGATGAAGCTCTAGGGTTTTCAATACCTACGGAGATGGTTGATGGAGCGAATCAAGGAATTAAGCATTCTTTCAAGCTCACAGAAGATAAGTTTGCGCAGGGGAGCCCAACTTTGGTAAACCACAAAACGTACTATTTTGTAGCTGTTGCTTATGCTTACAATCAATTTAAGGAGTACAACCCTGAAGACCCAACCCTTTTAGATGGGCAGAGAAAACCTTATATCTCTTCTCGTTTGAATTTTGATGGAACGGCAATAAGTAGTACACCTGCAGTACCGCATGCCCCAATAGCAGAAGCAGGAGGGACGTCACAATTGATTGAATACGGTTCTTCACCACGAATTACGCGATTGGATGGTTACGGGAATGGTAATAGAGCTTTAGAGCTGACTCAAGAGAGTATAGATGAGATTTTAGAAACAGGATCAATCCTAACACCGACATATGATTATGGACAAGGTCCAATAAACATTAAGGTAGTAGA
>JAQXCN010000056.1 GCA_029251865.1 Crocinitomicaceae bacterium
GAAGTAACAAAAAAGCTATATGAACCTGTACTTGCTGTAGGCATGACCGTCGTTCCTACTGCTTCAAATGGGGAACCAGACCCAAGTAAAGTTCCACCTGCTGCATCATACCAGTTAAGGGTATATGTGTCAGAAGGTGTTGTATAGTCTATTGTTGCACCAAAACCACCGTTGTTTACCACAGTGCTGTTTTCGTCAAGAAGAGCCCAGCTAATCTCACCATTCCACGCTCCGGATACCCATGTCGCGGTTATTACAGACCCTTCTGGAAAGGTAATAGCAGAAGACCCTGAAGCACCAGTTATAGAGGCTTCGTTTAAAATTAGAGTTCCGTTTGCAAAAAGAGAAACACTCGCTCCATTCCAACCATCTCCGAAAGAATCGATCATGTCCAGTGTATAAGTTAAAAGAGCCGGTGTAGCGGCAGCTTCCAATGGCACACTGGTCACACCTCCACAGTAAGCAAGCGGACTTGCAGACGTGGGTGCATCACACTGCGCATTTAAGGTCGATAGACCAAAAAACAATGAGATACTGAATAGTAGTAATTTTTTCATTTATTTAATTATTTAGATTTGTAATTTAGCGAAAATATGAAATTCTTGTGATAGAAATAAATTTCGACCCTATTAATTCGCACAAATTTATTATTCATGCAGAAGAAATTATTATTCGATCTTAAAAAACAACAAATATGGAAATCTTAGAAAATAAAGTAGCTGTCGTTTCAGGAAGTTCCCAGGGTATAGGAAAAGAAACCGCAAAACTTTTTGCATCGCGGGGTGCGTCAGTAATTCTTTTAGCTAGAAATAAGTCTAAATTAGAGGGCGTGATAGAAGAACTTGATTCTTCATTACCTTCGCAAAGACACGGTCTTATTGTTGCTGATTTTTCAATGCCAAATACACTTGATCAAGCCCTTCAGGATTTCTTAGCAAAAGAAACGAGACCGATACACATCTTAGTAAACAATACCGGTGGTCCAGCAGGTGGTTTAATTAAGGATGCTACTCCTCAAGAATTTATAAATACATTTCAGCAGCATTTAATTTGCAATCACATTTTGGCTCAAGCCTTAATTCCAGGGATGATTAATGAAAAATTTGGTAGAATAATCAATGTGATTTCAACATCTGTCAAGCAGCCTCTAAATGGTCTAGGTGTTTCCAACACGATACGAGGTGCAGTTGCAAATTGGAGTAAAACCCTTGCCAATGAACTTGGTGAATTCAATATAACCGTTAACAACGTGCTTCCTGGTGCAACTAATACTTCTCGACTTTCGGACATTGCAGCATCTAAAGCATCCAAAACAGGCCATACGGTTGACCAAATATTCAGCTCCATGGCGGCACAAGTTCCAATGCAAAGAATTGCAGAGCCTGAAGAAGTAGCAAAGGCCATAGCTTTTCTGGCTTCAAATGAAGCCGACTATGTAAATGGAATCAATCTCCCAGTCGATGGAGGACGGACAAAATCTTTATAACTTGGGCCTATTTTTGAGCGTTATTCTATAGGTGATTAAAGCCGGAAAGCCAATCAGAAAACAAGCAGCGAGCGCATAGCCTCTTGCGGTTAAATAAAAGTCAGAAAAAAACTCCATATCAGGGTCATATCCCCAAGGAGTAAATGAATACAAGCTTAAAGGACCTTCTATTATTACACCTGTTTCTTTTACTACATACTCGCCAGGAAATAAATTTAGTGGTACCAGAAGTAAAAGCAGTAATACAGCTAAAAAGCAACATAAAAACATCCAAAAAGGTTTCTTCAAAGCGATTTTCATAGATTCAAAGATAAGCCTTAATTTTAGCAAAGCATGTCAAACGCAGCAAACGGATTACATATTAATAAACAACGTTGGAAAATATTCCTTGCGTTCATGGTCCTCATTGTTATTGCAGTTTCGTTATTTCTTTCTAATAATTTTCTCTCGAAGCTTGGTGATAAGGAACAGTCAAAGGCTACACAATGGGTAGAGGCCATTAAGAAGAAAGGGGCTTTAGTTCAGCTCAGTAATGACATTTTTTCAGAGCTCAAAAAAAAAGAACGTCAAAAAATAAACGTCGTCGTTGAGGCGCAAAAAGTATTACTTCAAAAGTCCGATCTTTCTAAAAGTCAAGACGTAGAATTTTCTCTGTCGATAATTCAGTCAAATACTGACATTCCTGTAGTGCTTCTTACCGAGGAGAATGGGATCATGCAGTATAGAAATATGGAAAGCATATTTGGAAATACTGCAGATGAGGCAAGAAAAGATTCCATCTGTATAGAAAGTGCAAAAGAATGGAAAGCTGCGGGTCAATTTCAACTTATAGAATATTTAGACGGAGAGTTCCTTCAGTTTATATTTGGATCGTCATTTGAGCTTGGTCGTCTCCAGAACGAAAGTGAACGGCTGATTGCTTCTTTTAATGAAGAAATAAAGGATAACAAAGCACTTATACCCGTAATGCTTTGGGATGTTTCAACTGATTCTCTTGAAGCAACAAATATTAATGTAGGTGCAAAACAAAGCCGTGATCTGAGAGGAGATTGGGCACAAAATAATCCTCCGCTGATATTTGATTTCGGGTCGGGTCAGAAAAGGTTATACTTTTCCGAGAGTGAGGAGCTTTATTATTTAAAGTGGATTCCAACATTTCAGGTGCTTATTTTGGGCTTGTTGATCCTTGTTGGGTATTTTATTTTCTCGACATACCGAAAGGCGGAACAAAAAAGAGTTTGGGCCGGTATGGCCAAAGAAACTGCTCATCAGCTTGGAACACCTTTGTCCTCTTTGATGGGCTGGCAAGCACACCTTGAACATCTTAAAGTTGACCCTATGGTTACCCAAGAGATGAAGAAAGATCTTGTGCGTCTTGAAAGAATAACGGATCGTTTTTCAAAAATCGGTTCTGAGTCCAAGCTTGAAGAAAAAAATATTGTAGCAACCATTCAAAACAATCTAGAGTATTTGGAAGCTCGTCTTTCAAAGAAGGTCGAGCTCATTTTTGAGTCAAAAGTATCCCCTGATTTATCTGTTTTACACAACGCTGCTTTAATGGATTGGGTAGTAGAAAATTTATGTAAGAATGCGGTGGACGCGATGCAAGGTGTCGGCAGATTAGAGATTTCTTTGGTCGCTCAAAAGTCTACTGTAGATATAGATTTTAAAGACTCTGGGAAAGGGATTCCCTCATCAAATCAAAAAGCGATTTTTGAGCCAGGGTTTTCGACGAAAAAGAGGGGTTGGGGTCTAGGTTTGGCTTTAGTAAAACGAATTATAGAGGAACATCATTCGGGAAAAGTTTACGTGGCGGAATCAAAGCTTGGCGAGGGTACAACCTTCAGAATTACTTTGCCGGTTCGTTGAAATCTGACTTAAGCCTATCAATTACTTCGCTTACGCTCAAAATCTCTTTCACATATTCGATCGATGGACCTGCACACCAAACCGTTTTATAGGTGGTAGAAAAAGCCGCTTTTTGCAAACTTTTCATTCCTCTCATGAAGGTCAGCGCCTTGAACCACTTTTTAAGCTTTTTGTTTTTATTTAAAAAGGTCTCTAAAAAATTCTGTGAGGTACCGATTTTACTGACATAAGGTGTATTAATAACGGTGCATGGTGTTCCCGAAAGTTTTGTTGTGAGTACAATGTCTTTCGCACCATATTGAACACATGCGTCTTTATATCCCTGTGATACTGGCGCTTCTTTTGTTGCAATAAAGATGCTACCCATAGATACACCATCTGCACCTAGGTCAAGCATTTCTTTTATTCCGTGCCCGTCTCCAATACCTCCTGCCGATATTACTGGAATCTTACATTCTTTTTTGAGGGCTGGAATGAGTTCAGAAAAAGGAGTCGGCCCTGCATGACCACCTGCCTCTTTATTGACAGCTATGATTGCATCAGCTCCAAGTTCTTCAACCTTTCTTGCATATTTTGCATCAACAACATCACAGAAAACTTTTACGCCATATTGCTTTGACATAGCGATCGTTTCCGCCGGAGAACCTAAAGATGTTATGAAATATGATATGCCTTCCTCACAACAGGCTTTGAGTTGTTCTCTATATAAAAAGTTCGATTTATTGACAATTAAGTTGATTCCGAATGGTCCATCAGTGGCTTTTTTAATGCGTCTGATTGCCTCCCGCAGTTCATCAACGGTTCTGTAGTTTAGCGCCGGGATAGCACCGGTTATACCATTTTTTATGGCCTCAATAATCATCTCCTCATTTGACACCAAAAACATAGGGGCCATAATAACGGGAAACTCAATATTTAACATTTCACTTAAAGAAGCTTTTTTTGTCATTACCTTTGTTTTCGTATTTTCAAAAATAAGGAATTATAAAATCGTATCCTAAATGAGTATTAAGCAATGGGTTTTTACCCTCTTCTTAGGTCTTCCTTTATTCGGTATAGCCCAAAAAAAGAAACTCGTCATTAAGGATTCCACGCGTTATTCTTTATCTATGATTTATGAGTCCCTAATAGACTTTTCATATGTATATGAAGAATATGTTGAACTTTCGGTTTTAGGGTTTTCAGAGTTCGAACAATCTATCCCGCTACTTAAACTTAGTAATGCAAATGCAGAAGAGAAAAAAAACATTCTTATTGTCGGTAATTTGCACGCAAGGGAATTTTTCAGTTCCAAGTTTGTTTTAAAATTTTGTAATGCGTTTTTGTATTCGCTTGATTCTGATAAAGGAATTTATCCATCTGCTCGTGAACTTCTCGGCAAGTATAATATTTACATTATTCCTGTTGCCAATCCTGATGGTCTAAAAATAGCACAAGAGGACTGGAAGGGGATTGAATCACACAAATCATCAATAGATTCTATAAAGCGAATAGGGCCATTTTCTGATTGGAAAGCAAATGGCAAGGGAATAGATCTTAATAATAATTTTGATGACGGAAACTTTGAGGTCAAGCATGGTCATTTGTTTGAAGAAAAACCGGCCTCACAAGGTCATAAAGGAGCTTTTCCTTGTCAGGCGATAGAGGCCAAGATAATTCAAGACTTCGTAGACTCAATTGTCCCTCTTTTAACACTTTCTTTCCATACGAAGGGGGATGTCTTATTTTGGGCCGATAGAGGTACCCATGCTCAATTCAAAGGCTTGGATACTAAACTTAATACAGTTGTTGCTGAGACTTGTGGCTTTATATTGGCAAGAGTATCAAGAAACCCGAAAGAATATGGCGCGGGTTTAGAGAATTATATTCGTGCCAAGACCAAAAGAATTGGTGTTTGTGTTGAACTTTCAGTGCCAAATGGAACTACTGCCCAGCATCCTCCAAATAAGTTTAATTCATTGGTTTGGCAAAAGTGTAAAAACATGCCAATTCTTTACCTTCAAGAGTTAGCGAGGTTATACCCTTCATATTCTTCTATTTTCAAAGAATAAGGGGCGATCAAAGGTGGTGAATGTGCAATGGCATTGAAATGCTTTGTAATTTTGAACTGCTTTTAATTATATTCATGGATTTAACTTCAACGTATTTTTTCGCTCCATATGAAGACTACTCACAATTAAATATTGTTCTAGAATTATTGGCTGTAATTTTTGGCCTTGTAAGCGTTTGGCTTTCTAAACTGAATAACATTTTGGTATACCCGACTGGCTTGATATCAACATCGATATATGTTTATTTACTTTTTCATTGGGGATTATTGGGTGACATGATGATTAATGGATATTATGTCGCAATGGGTATTTATGGTTGGTATTATTGGTCGAAGAAAAAAAACGGTTTAGAGGTTCACAAAATTGCAACGGTTACGGGTGCTGAATTGCGAATGATTTTTGCACTGTTTTTGAGTACGCTTTTATTTGTTTTTGGTATTTATTCTGTATTTAGTTTTTGGGGAAGTTTAGTCAGTTATATTGACGCATGCACAAGCGCGCTATTTTTTGTAGCAATGTTTTTGATGGCAAGGCGTAAAGTTGAACATTGGATTTTTTGGATTGTGGGAGATGTGATTTCGATACCTTTATACATCTACAAGGGTTTTGCGTTAACAGGACTGCAATACCTCATTTTCACCTTAATCGCTATTGGCGGTTATATTTCATGGAAAAAAGAGCTGGATTATGAAAGGCGTTAAAATTGCTTTTACAGGGCCTGAGTGTTCAGGTAAAACAACGCTTTCTGATTGGACGTCGGTTCATTTTGATGCCAATCTTGTTTCAGAATATGCAAGAGATTACCTAAGTTCGGATAGTAATTATAAAATTAACGATCTAGAAAAGATTGCTCAAGAACAATACAATCAAAACACTATTGAAAACGGACTTACAATTTTAGATACAGAGATGTTAGTGATGCGTATTTGGTGCGAGGAGAAATTTGGTTTTTGTTCTCCGTTAATAAAAAGGCTTTACAACAAACAAAAGGTGGATTTGTATTTTCTTTGTAAACCTGATTTTAAATGGGAGCCAGATGTGTTAAGAGAAAATCCAAATGATAGAAATCGGTTGTTTGAATATTACATTACGTATTTAAATCAGCTTGATGTGCCGTTTATTATTTTGAGTGGTAATTTAGTTGATCGAAAAGCCATGATTACAGCGGAATTAAAAAAAGTATTGGTATGAAGAAAGTGATTTTTATATTCGGACTTTTATTCGTTTGTGTACCCATAGCCTATTATTTTAACAAACCCGATGGTAAAAAGCAATTGGATATAATCAATCCAATAGATTTGGATGAAGATGTTGTAGATCCCGAGCTTAGAAACAAAGGACGTGCTCATTTTATTGCTGATTTTGAATTAACAGATCAAAACAATCAACAATTTCGTTCTAAAAGCATTAATGGGAAAATCTGGATTGTTGAGTATTTCTTTTCAACCTGTAAAGGGATTTGTCCTATTATGAATGCTGAAATGAAACGCGTTCAATCGGCTTATGAAAAGGACATAAACGTTGTGATTTTGAGTCTAACTGTAGATCCCGACAATGACAATCCAGAGGTGTTAAAAAGTTACGCTCAGACGCATGGCGCTATAAAAGGAAAGTGGTTTTTTCTTACAGGAGCAAAGGCAAAATTGTATGCGTTAGCCCGAAAATCTTTCTTTTTACTCAAGCCGGCAGAGGCGAAAAACCAGGGCGATGTAGGGAGTGATTTCATTCACACTAATAATTTTGTTTTGATTGATAAGAACAGGCAAATTAGAGGATATTATGATGGTACAAATCCAGAAGAGGTGAATGAGCTAATAGAAGATATTGAAATCTTGAAAGGTGAATAGGATTCATTCTATTCAGAGCCACTGAAATTGCCTATCTTTGTCCCCAAGGGACTAAATCTATTAGAAGATTCGCAATGCGTAGAGATAAAAAAAATCAACAACCAGAAAAAAATGTTTCCAAACGCGATAAGCGTAAGTACATTGAGTACAAACAGAAACATAAAAAAGGGGATCCGTTACCATCATTTAGTGATGAGGTGAGATTGAATAAATTCATTTCTAATGCGGGAATTTGCTCCAGAAGAGAGGCTGATGTGCTAATTGCAGCAGGAGTCGTAATGGTCAACAATAAAGTAACCACAGAGCTGGGGTTTAAAGTGAAGCCTGATGATGAGGTTAAATATGACGGTGAGACTATTAAATCATTCAATAAGCGTTATGTTCTACTTAATAAGCCAAAGGGTTTTTACTCCACTTTGGGTGAATCTAAAGGAAGGAAAACAGCCGTAAAATTAGTTCAGAAAGCTTGCAAAGAATTATTATTCCCTGTTGATAAATTAGATAAAGACGCAACAGGTCTTTTACTTTTCACGAATGATTCAGACTTATCCAAAAAATTAAACCACCCCCGTTTTCAGTCTAAAAAGTTATATCATGTTGAGTTAAATAAGCCAGTAACCAAAAGTCATTTGAATAAACTAATTGAAGGAGTCGACTTGGAGGATGGTAAGACGAAAGTGTTGAGTGCATCACATGTTGAAGATGGCACCTCTCGAGAGGTAGGTGTAGAAATTAGCTCAGGAAAAAAACAGGTGTTACATAGAATGTTTGAGGCAATGGGTATGGCTGTCGTAAAACTTGATCGTGTTCGTTTTTCAGGTTTAACAAAGAAAGATTTACCAAGGGGAATGCATAGGCATCTCACGGAGAATGAGATTTCTTTTTTAAAAATGTCTAAATAGTGTATCGCCTCTTTTTAATACTGAGTCTTTATTCTTTAGTTTCGTGCAATTCGGATAACAAAAGCGAAGTGGCACTTACTGGAGAATCCATCCATCCTTATGCAGCATTCTTTTACAATTACGATACATTAACTAAAGTCTACAGGTACCGTGATATAAAGCATGGTCTAGCAGAACAATTTCATAGAGTCTATGGCGTTGAAGACTCCGAAGGCAAGCATATTATTGTTGAACGCTATTCCCAAGACGGACGCTTAACAGAGGCATTGAATTATAATCTTGATTCATTAAACGTTATCGATCATATGGTCGTGAATGGATTAGGAGAAAATGAAAAAGCAACGCTTTACAAGAACAATTTACTGCCATTTAATAGTGAGGAGGAGGTTGCTTTTGCCTCAAAGTTTTCAGGTTTTGTTGATTCTACTTTGATGCTTTTGGAGAAAAATCGTGTATTAATGGATACGCTAACTTTAGAGGTTTTCTCCAACAAGACAGAAGCTTTTCGAATCAAAGAGAACGCAAGTTATACCTTATTAAATCCCTTCACAGAAAAAGAGCAAAGACAAAATCTTACGTTATATTATATTTTTGCAAAGGACTTTGGGCTTGTTGAGTGGTATGATGAAGCAAATAAAAGTCATTATAAACTTGAAGAAATATTATCTCAGGATAAATGGATAAAAATGTTAACGAGATGAAAACGGTATTAATAACCATACTATTAATTTTAGGGAGCTTTGTCAGTATTGCTCAAAGACGTAATAAACCAAAGCCGAAAAAGTCTTTCAATGCGGGGGCTATTTTTGTACAGTGGGGTTATAATCGAGATTTTTATACCAAAAGCGATATTAACTTTAGAGGTACAGGTTATGATTTTACACTTCAGGATTGCGAGGCGGTTGACAGACCTGAGCCTTTCAGCGTAGAAAACTACTTCAACATCAAAAATATTACTATACCTCAATTCAACTTACGAATTGGATATATGATTAAGCGAAACTGGGCAATATCACTAGGATATGACCATTTGAAATATGTTCTTAGAGACAATGTTCCTTATACTTTATCAGGAACGATAAATCCGGGTGTCGATCTAGAAACAAATTGGTCTGGAACATACATTAATGAACCAGTTATCACACAGGAAGCTACTTTTCATTATGAAAACAGTAATGGTTTGAATTATATCCGTGCTGAGGTTTCAAGAGTTGATCAATGGTATAGAGAGAGGAATTCGGCCTGGTTCGCATTTTCAACGCTATTTGGTGCCGGTGCGGGTGCAATTTTATCTATTAATGACTTTACTTTTGCGGGTAGAAAATCTGTCTTTACGCCATCCTTGTCGGGAATGGCTATTTCTTTACATGCGGATGCCAGGTTAGAGTTTTTCAGACATTTTTATATCCAGCCTGGAATAGGATCCGGGTTTATGCTTCAAAACAATGTCAGAACGAGACCAGAAGATTATAATTCTGTTGCAAGCCAGTCCTTTGGATATTTAGAAGCCCATGTGCTTGTCGGCTGGTTATTTTATCTAAAACCGATTAACGCGTGCGATGCATGCCCTCAATGGTAATGAAGTATTTGATTGTAGGTCTTGGAAATCCTGGTATTAAGTATGCGCAAACACGTCATAATATTGGGTTTGACATTCTTGACGAATTGGTTAAAGGTTCAGGAACATCATTTAATACTGAGCGTCATGCTGATTGCGCAGAAATAAAATTTAAAGGACGTAAATTGGTTTTAATTAAACCAAATACCTTTATGAATCTCTCCGGAAAAGCAGTTCAATACTGGTTACAAAAAGAAAAAATAGCAGTTTCCAATTTACTTGTAATTAATGACGACTTAGCACTTCCTTTTGGAACCTTGCGTCTAAAAGGAAAGGGATCTGCAGGAGGACATAACGGATTAAAGGATATTGAAGCCGCGCTTAAAACGAGTTTATATAGCCGTTTAAGATTTGGTATTGGAAGCGATTATGCTCGAGGAAGGCAAGCAGATTTTGTATTAGGACCCTGGTCAAAGCAAGAACAATTAGCCCTCCCTGAACGTATTACTCAAGCAACACGATTTATTGAATCTTTTACTACTTCAGGTTTAAATATGACGATGTCTGCGCTTAACGGGAAGTAATTAAATTAAAAACACAGAAGATGGCAGAAAAAACCCTTGTGAAACAAAACCAAAAAGGAACTTACAATTGGAATATGGTTGTTGTCCTTACACTTATACCTTTAATTGGTGTTTTTGGAACGGGAATATACGTGTATAATCAAGGGGTCGTTTGGCAAGAACCATTGCTTCTATTCATACTATGGTTTCTATCAGGGATGGGTATAACGATGGGTTACCACCGGCTATTTTCACACAAGGCCTACAAAACAAATGTTTTTGTTGAATGGCTTCTGATGATTTTTGGTTCTATGGCACTTGAAAACACCATTTTGAAGTGGTGCTCAGACCATAGGATTCATCATACTAAAGCAGAAACTAAAGAAGATCCATATTCGATAACAGAGGGATTTTGGCACGCGCACATTGGTTGGATTGTTAAAAATGGTTCGGAAGAGAACAACAGAGTGCGTGGGGTTAAAGATTTAAAGTCGAAAAGCGCTGTTGTTTTTCAGAATAAATATTACTTTACAATAGGGATTATTGGTGGTTTCATCATTCCATTAGCCATCGGTTTTATTTATGGTAGACCTATGGGAGCTCTACTTTGGGCAGGATTCTTAAGACTTACTATTGTCCATCATGCTACGTTCTTTATAAATTCGATGTGTCACTATTTCGGACGTCAAACTTATGACATTAAGTCGACCGCTCGAGATTCTTGGTTTGTCTCATGGTTCACTTTTGGAGAAGGATATCACAATTACCACCATAAGTTTCAGTGGGATTACCGAAACGGAGTAAAGTGGTTCGCCTACGACCCGAGTAAATGGATCATCAAAGGGCTTTCTTTTTTTGGTATCACATACGATTTAAAGGAAGTAAAGGAAAATGTTATTGAAGAGAATAAACTAAATAATATAAAGGTTCAGCTTTTTGAAATGTTCAAAATCTCAGGAAGTAAGTTTAAAAAGATGTACTATAATAAGGTGGAATCACTCAACAAAAAATCTGAACAGCTTTTTGAATTATGGTCAGATATGGAAATTAAATATGCGGAGCAGCTATCAAAAGGCAAATCTAAAAACAAAGAAGTACTTCGCGCTTTGATTGCTGAAAGAAAAAAGTATAAAGAACAACTCAACAGAATTCGTATCGATCTACAAGGTATTATGAGTTCTATTAAAAGTCAGAAACTAAAGCCAAATTTGACTTAATAATTTTGTATTAAACTTCTATACTTTTCTTAATCTTTTGAAACTTCAGGGTGACTGATTTTACCTCCGCTTCTTCCGGTTTCGAAAGACAAATAGGACAGTGCAAGCGCACCAACAAGAACAATAGGCAGTAGTATCCTTTCTAGGGCCTTCTTTTTCCAACTCATATACAGAGCATAAAGTGAAAATAAAGAAATTAGATAGGACAAATACGCATAGATTTCAGCAGATTCCTCATGTTCGTGAATAAGGTCATGGTTGCGTCCAAGTTCCTCTACAAAGTGCTCTGCACCTTCACCGGAAAAAAACACAGGTATAGTACACATACCGCTTAATACAATAATGAAGTAACCAATCCTTCTTGAAACTCTAGAATTTATAACAAGAGCAATAATCAGAATTATCGCCCCGATGATAGGCAGCAGCAGAGGCAAATGGTTGATCATAAGGTGTGTTTGCGCGTCGGACATAATTCGGGTTTTTTACGAAGATTAAAAAATTATGTCAAATAAACCAACTTCAAAAATCAAAGTTTAAAAACTTTATGTGTTACGACCTGTCCTTGATTACTTGTGATCTTTAAGTAATAAATACCGGGTTTTAATCGAGAACAATCTATTTTTTGATTGGAGTAGGGCAGCATTTGATTGACGCCTTTTAAATCAAACATGATTGCGTTTTGAATTCCTGAGTGCGTATTAAGATAAATTGAGTTTTTAGTTGGGTTAGGGAAAGCACTCACCTTGAAATCAAGCGTACTAATCATACTTGTTGTTGTTAGCCCTATGAGAGTTTCAAGATCCGCAATGGAGCCATTAAAAATGTTTAAGTCAACATCTCCCGAAATCCCAGTAACATCTCCCCACCATGAATATTGTTTGAACTCCCAAGTATCCCAGTTCCCGGTATTTGATGGAGGGCTTAGTGTTTCATCCGGTTGCGCAAACCAAAGACCATAGCTATTTAGCTCAGGGGAAAGATGATTTGCATAGTTACCATTAACGTAGAGAAATGGAGCTACACCCGTTGCATTATGGATTGCTTCCATCCATTCCTGAGCCCAAAGGGAAAGTTCCTCAGAAGAAAAGAGCTCCGTAAGTAAAACGGCTTGGCCATTAACGTAAGGGTTTTCAAGGTCGAGAACAGGAGGTAAAAACCCTGTACCTATGTATGCTGATGCCACATTTAAAAAGTTAGTGGCGTCTTGCTGTGCCGTATTATTGTCTGGACGAGCGAAGTGATAGGCCCCCATAATGAGGTCTTCCGAAATACCACCTTCTATATTTGTATAAAATTTAGGGTCTGTGTAGGTCATTCCTTCTGTAGCTTTTACCCAGGAGAAAACGTAACCATCTTCGGCAACCAGCTCCCAATTAATCGTTCCTTGCCATTTGGATACGTCAATTCCCAAAACATTTTGTGCCTGAAGTTTAGATGAAAAAACAGCGATAAGAGCGAATAGAATTAATTGTTTGAATACCATCTTGTGCTTTAATAGATTTTCCTTTTCACGTTATAATTTTGAGCTGAACATTAATTTTTATAAAAAAGGTTGACTTAAAATTGTATCGCTTCAATTGTAAGTTATCATTTCTTTTGAATTGTGATGCATTTTGCTTTACGATTCATCGAAAAAACGTTTAGTTTTGTGCTATGGCGAGAATAAGAATTTCTGAATTGCTCAAAGATGGAGCAAAGTTTTTAGGACAGAAAATAGAGGTTAAAGGTTGGGTTCGTGCATTTCGAAGTAAGCGTTTTGTGCAGCTTAATGACGGCTCATGCATGTCAAATATTCAGGGGGTCCTTGATTATGATAATTTTGATGAGGAACAACTTAAGGCGATAAGCACAGGAGCCGCGGTTTGCTTGAAAGGAATACTTATAGAATCTCAAGGTTCGGGTCAGGTTGTCGAGCTTCAGGTCGAATCATTTGATATAATTGGAAGTGCAGATCCAGAAGCTGTGCAGAAAACGATTCTTCAGCCTAAAAAACACAGCCTTGACTTATTGCGAGAACAAGCGCACCTTAGGTTTAGAACCAACACCTTTGGTGCAGTATTTAGAATAAGGCATGCGGCATCTTTTGCTATCCATCAATTTTTTAATGACCG
The DNA here is from genome assembly GCA_029251865.1 of Crocinitomicaceae bacterium. Classification (GTDB taxonomy): domain Bacteria; phylum Bacteroidota; class Bacteroidia; order Flavobacteriales_D; family Crocinitomicaceae; genus UBA952. Next base: position 13,605 of record JAQXCN010000056.1, read on the forward strand.
TGGATTTAATTATATCCATACACCTATTCTAACGGGTTCAGATGCAGAGGGCGCAGGTGAAATGTTTCGGGTAAGTACGCTTGATCCTAAAAACCCGCCGCTTGATGAGGATGGAGATGTTGATTATGGCAAAGATTTTTTTGGAAAACAGGTGAACCTCACGGTTTCAGGACAACTTGAAGCGGAGCTTGCAGCGCTTGGTTTGGGTCAGGTTTATACCTTTGGCCCAACATTCAGAGCCGAAAATTCAAACACCTCTAGACACTTGGCTGAATTTTGGATGATTGAACCGGAGGTAGCATTTAATGACCTTGTCGACAATATGGATTTAACGGAAGAATTCTTACAGTCTGTATGTGGTTACATCTTAGAAAATTGTGCAGAAGATTTAACTTTTTTAGACAAACGCTACGGTCAAGAACAAAGTCAAAAGCCACAAAATGAAAGAAGTCATTTAGGGCTCTTGGAAAGCATTAAGTTTGTCGTAGATAATAAATTTAAACGTTTGAGCTACACGGAGGCCATAGATGTTCTAAGGAATTCTAAGGCGTATAAAAAGAAAAAATTCCAATTTCCCGTTGAATGGGGTATAGATTTACAGAGTGAACATGAACGTTATTTGGTAGAAAAGGAATTTAAATGTCCTGTAATATTGAGTGATTACCCAGCGGATATCAAAGCGTTTTATATGCGACAAAATGATGATGGAAAAACCGTTGCTGCTATGGACGTATTATTTCCAGGCGTTGGAGAAATCGTCGGTGGTTCTCAAAGAGAAGAGCGTTTAGAAGTTTTACGCTCGAAGTGTAAAGACTTTGACATAGAAGAAGAAGAGCTTTGGTGGTATATGGATACACGTAAGTTTGGTTCTGTGCCTCATGCAGGCTTTGGAATGGGCTTTGAACGTCTGATAATGTTTTTGACAGGAATGTCTAACATTCGCGATGTAATTCCATTTCCAAGGACCCCAGACAACGCAGAATTCTAGACATTAAAAAAACCGGAAGACAAGTTTCCGGTTTACAATGTGAGACAAATATTATTTGTTCTTTTGTCGTGTTGTGTTTTGAGGAGTCGCGCCTTTCTCATGTCCCCTCTTCATTCGATCCATGAGCTGCTTTTTAAATTCTTTTTGTACCTCGACTTCAAATTTAAATGCTTTTTCGTAACCAATAATCGCTCCGATTTTTTTTGAGTAATCATTTTTTATTTTGACCATTAAGAAGTGCTGATCATGCATGTCTTCAAGAAGGCTCTTGTAGGTCTCATCATCAATTTTAGCATCCTCTTCTTTTACTGATTTAAATTGCTCTTTTATCGCTTTTCTCGAGGTTCTTATTTCCGCTTCCATTTCATTAACCAAGGGCCAAAAGGCTTGGGATTCTTCTGGAGTCAATTCAAGCTTTTTGGTAACGAAACTTACCCTTGCAGCTTCAATTCGCTCTTTTTTTTCGTTTTTGTGTTCTTTTTTTTGAGCAAATAGCGGAAAGCTACTTACAATCATACATACCATTAATAAGTTTCTCATGATAATTGGGGTTTAAAAAATTAATAATTCGTTTTCGTCAAATTCATAGAGGTCAGTTTCTTCATAAAAGTCGATTTCTTCGTCATCGATATAATGTTCAATATCTGTGATTTGTATGTTGGGGGGTAAAAAGTTTTCTTCGCTTATTAGGTCAACTTCATTTTCTAAAACAACACTGGCAAGTTCAATAATTTCATCGGTGTAATAATCATCTAGATTACATGATACGTATTCGATAATCTCTATTTCACTTAACTGAGAAAGGTTTGAAGTTGTTTTTTTTACAATCGTTTCAGGGATATTGGGATCTTTAAAAATAAAAAGTCCAAAAAGGAAAATAGCGGCAACCGCACTCCCGAAATAAATAAGGCTTTTTCGAAAAGAACGCTGAATTATTCTTCCTTTTTTTTGTCGCTTTATTGCTTCAGTAGCAAGTGTATGGAAAAAGTCCTCTGATGGAGAGTTTTTTTCTTTTACGGTAACGTGATCTAGTATGTCCTTCTTTTTACTCATACATTCATTGGATGACTTTCAACCCTAATGGTTTAATTTTAAATTTATAAAAGCGGTTATTTTTTTTTTAGCGATGTGATAGCTTGCTTTCAATGCGCCTTGAGAAGTGCCTGTCAACGCCTCTATTTCTTTAAAAGTTTGTTGCTGAAAATACTTTAGTTCAAAGACTTCAGCTTGTTTTTGAGGCAATACTTGGATCGCAGCGTATAGCACGCTTAGTATTTCTTCAGCGGAATGACCTTCAAGAGTGCTATGCCCCGGGAGAATCTCAACGATTTCATTATTAATAGAAAGGTGCGTTCTTTTTCTTTCTTTTCTGAGTATGCCTATTGTCTCGTTATGGGTAATTCTATACAGCCAAGAATAAAGTGCAGACCTTTCTTCAAATTTAGGCAAGTGCAACCATGTTTTGATGAAGACCTCTTGTAAAATATCTTTCGTCAAAGCCGTGTCGTTTGTTATTTTGATGATTTGAGCATAGAGTCTGGGGCCGTAGAATACCGAAAGTTCATGAAATGCTTTTTCACCAGCATTACCTCCCGTTTTAATTAATTCAATCCATTTTTTATCTCTGGTTGTCATCATCTATTATTTGGATGCCTTATGAACAAAAAGGTTTAAAGTGCCCCCTTTAATTTATTAGTATAAATGCGTTATTGTAAATACAAACAAAAAGCATGCAAATCATTTTATTCTTGTCATTCTCTTTTCTTGCAGGTAGGTATTACTTTATTGTGGCTACTATTTTGATTTAAAATAGGTTTCGTATTTTAGTATCATCAAACTAAAACCTAAATCATGAAAAAACTATTTCTACTTTCTTTTACAGCGCTATTATTTGCCAATACAACGGCAGTAGCACAAAAAAAAGTTGCATTGACAACTTTTTGGGTTTCAAAACATATCGGTTTTGAACAACTCGGAGGAGGCGTTGGCTTAGCTGCGGCAATTGCATCATTATCTGATGACCCGAACTTCAACTTAAAACCTGTGCTTGATAACTTCTACAAGACTTTTACAGAGGAATATGCTCAAAGCTTTCCTTTTGAATTAATGGCGAAAGAAGATGTTGTGAATAGAGCAGAATATTTAGCATATGAAGGACGTTTTAATGAAGACAAGGACGGAGATCGCAACAAATTATTTCAGCGTTACCTTACTGCTGATGGTTATAAACCTCTCGTAGAATCGTTATTCAAAGGAGAGAAAAGCAATCAGATGCAAATGGTACAAATGTTTAATGATGCTGATGGCGTTATGTTTGTTTCTATGGGGTATGACTTTGTTAAAAAGGCAGTGCCTTTTACAGCAGGTGTAAGAGCATTTGTGCGTATTAAGCTTTGGAATAAGGAAGGCAAACGCGTTTTTACCATCAACGAATATGGCACCTCAAAAAAGTCTGTGGGTATCGTAGCGGGGATTCCTATTATGAAGCCTGAAAAGTTACTTCCATTGTGTGAAAGTGCTTCTGCCAAGTTGGTTTCTGACCTTGCTAAGAAGATTAAAAAGATGGCGAATAAGGCAGCTAAGAAGTTGTAGGTTTATCGTTCATTAATCAACATTAAATTAAATCTTTAAGGGCGCCATTGGTGCCCTTTTTTTATGAAATATAAATAAGGGTGCTATGATTATTGAATTTGCTTTAATCTTCCTAATTTTATACCCTTCTTTAATGCAATAGAAATGAATAATAAATATCCTGAGTACAAAGGTTTGAATCTCCCTAATATCGCTGAAGAAATTCAAGCGCTTTGGGATGAGAAGTCAATCTTTGATGCAACTATCAATACTCGAGATGATGAAAACCCCTTTGTTTTTTTTGAGGGACCTCCTTCGGCAAATGGTATGCCTGGAATACATCATGTAATGGGCCGCTCCATAAAAGATATTTTTTGTCGTTTTAAAACGCTGAAGGGTTTTCAAGTTAAAAGAAAGGCAGGGTGGGATACACATGGCTTACCAGTTGAACTCGGTGTTGAAAAAGAGTTAGGTATAACCAAGGAGGATATAGGTAAAAAAATAACTGTTGATGAGTATAACGAAGCTTGTAAAAAAGCGGTTATGAAGTATACAGATGTTTGGAATGACCTTACCAAAAAAATGGGTTATTGGGTCGATATGGAGGCGCCCTATGTGACCTATCACTCTAAATACATGGAGTCTGTATGGTGGCTTATTTCTGAGCTCTATCGAAAAGACCTATTGTACAAAGGGTACACAATCCAACCCTATTCGCCTAAAGCCGGTACGGGGCTTTCTTCACATGAAATTAATCAACCGGGATGTTATAAAAATGTAAAGGATACTTCTGCAGTTGCACAATTTAAGGCAGTTAAATCCTCCAAAAACCCTTTCAGTATAGAGGGTGATCTGTATTTATTGGCGTGGACAACAACACCTTGGACCTTACCATCAAACACAGCTTTAACGGTGGGAGAAAAAATCGAATATGTTTGCGTGACAACGTTCAATCAATATACTTTCCAAAAGACAAATGTAGTGCTCGCAAAAAACCTTGTGGGTTATCAGTTTTCAAAAGGGTTTCTTGAAGCAGAAAGTATTGATGAATTAGAAACATACCAGCAAGGAGATAAGAAGATTCCATATTTTGTCGGCGAGACCTGTACGGGTAAAGATTTAATTGGTATGCGTTACGAACAATTGCTTGACTATTGCCAGCCTTTTGAAAATCCAGAAAATGCATTTCAAGTTATTTCAGGTGATTTTGTAACCACAGAGGATGGAACAGGTATTGTACATACGGCGCCTACCTTTGGCGCAGATGATGCAAAAGTAGCTAAAGATGCAGGCGTGCCGCCAATGCTTGTCAAAGATGAACTTGATAATTTAGTGCCACTTGTAGACCTTCAAGGCCGATTTAGAAAGGAAGTATATGATTTTGATGGGATGTATGTCAAAAACGAATATTATTTAGATGATCAAGCGCCTGAAAAGTCTGTAGATGTGCTTATCGCGGTTAAACTCAAGGAAGACAACAAGGCCTTTAAGGTTGAAAAATATGAGCATAGCTATCCACATTGTTGGAGAACCGATAAGCCCATATTATATTATCCTTTGGATTCATGGTTTATTAAGGTTACAGACCATAAAGAAAACATGGTAGCCCTAAACAATACTATAAATTGGAAGCCAAAATCAACAGGAGTTGGACGTTTTGGTAAATGGCTTGAGAATGCAAATGATTGGAACTTATCTCGGTCAAGGTATTGGGGTATACCAATTCCAATATGGAGAACGGAAGATGGTCTCGAGCAAAAATGTATGCAGTCAGTTGAACATTTGAAATCAGAATGTGATCGTGCTGTCCAGGCTGGTATTATGAAAGAGAATCCACTTGGTGCTTTTGTGCCTGGGGATATGTCAGATGAAAATTACGATCAAATAGATTTACATAAGCATATTGTTGATACAATAGTTTTAGTTTCGGATACAGGCAAGGTAATGCATAGAGAGTCAGACTTGATGGATGTTTGGTTCGATTCAGGTTCAATGCCTTATGCGCAGTGGCACTATCCTTTTGAGAATAAGGAGAAAATTGACAATAATACGGCATACCCTGCTGATTTTATTGCAGAGGGCGTGGATCAAACAAGAGGGTGGTTTTATACGCTTCATGCAATTTCTTCCATGGTTTTTGGAAAAGTTGCTTACAAAAATGTAGTTTCAAATGGACTTGTTTTAGATAAGAATGGTCAGAAGATGTCCAAGCGTTTAGGAAATGGGGTTGATCCTTTTGAGACGCTTAATAAATTTGGTCCGGATGCAACTAGGTGGTATATGATCACCAATGCGCAACCCTGGGATAATTTAAAGTTTGACGTTGATGGTATTGTTGAGGTACAACGCAAGTTCTTTGGTACACTTTATAATACGTACTCCTTCTTCTCATTATATGCTAATGTTGATGAATTCGATCATTCTCAAGAACAAATTTCGATTGTAGATCGTCCAGAAATTGATAGATGGGTGCTTTCTAAACTGCATTCTTTGGTTCAGAACGTTGACGAGTGTTATAGTTTATATGAGCCTACCAAAGCAGGTCGAGCCATCCAAGAATTTGTAACTGAACAGCTTTCAAATTGGTATGTTCGTCTTTGCAGAAGGCGTTTTTGGAAGAATGACAACCCACAAGACAAAGTGGCTGCCTATCAAACCCTATACACGTGTTTAGAAACGATTTCAATTATAGCCTCGCCGATAGCCCCATTTTTTATGGATCGGTTGTATTTGGATTTAAATAAAAACAATTCGGTATTAGCTTCGGTGCACCTTGAAAATTTCCCTGCCCCCAATCAAAGTGTAATTAATACAAAGCTAGAGACTCAAATGGATTTGGCACAACGTGTTTGCTCATTGGTTCTTGGACTTCGTAAAAAAGAGAGAATTAGAGTGAGACAACCTTTACAGAAAATAATGGTGCCTGTGTTGAGTAGTGAAACTTCTGCAAACCTATCTCATGTTAGAGATTTGATTCTTTCAGAGGTAAATGTAAAAGAGCTAGAGATGATCGCGGAAGACAATGATATTTTAGTGAAGAGCATTAAGCCAAACTTTAAAACAATTGGTCCAAAGTACGGGAAGCAAATGAAAGCGATTGCTCAAGTCATTTCAAGCTGGACGTCTGCAGATATATCCATTTTAGAGTCCAATGGTGGTTGGAATGGAACGATCAAAGAAGATGACATTCATTTAGACATGAATGATTTTGTTATACAGACGCAAGATATTCCTGGATGGATGGTTTCTAATGAAGATGGTTTAACCGTAGCCTTAGACATTTCTATCTCTGATGATTTAAAATCAGAGGGGATTGCTCGGGAACTTGTAAATAGAGTGCAAAATTTGAGAAAAGACAAAGGATTAGAGGTTACTGACCGAATCAATTTAACAATTGAAACAAATACCGCAATTCGGAGTGCAATTGAAACCAATAAAAGCTACATTTCAGACGAAGTATTGGCTGCGTCAATTACATTTGGTCATCATTCCAAGGAAATGCAATTGGAAACAATTGAAACCGAAAATGACCTTAGACTTCATCTTGAGAAAAAATAGGATAAATTTTATATTTGTAAGCAATGGCAAAAGACGTAAATTTTATAGTAGACGGAGTGGCAATAGAATCTCAATCGGGAGCAGAGCTTATTTGGAATGATCGTGATTTTTTCACAATCTTATATAAAGGCCAATCCTTTAATGGAGAAATTTTAAATCGTGATATTGAGAACCAAAAATTGACACTCAAACTAAACCATCGTGAATTTGAAATCCGTAAAAAATTTGAGCTCGATGCATTAATAGCTGAGCTTGGTCTAGACAAGGTTAAGATTAAAAAGTTAAGAGAGCTTGGTTCTCCAATGCCTGGAAGAATATTAAGTATCCACGTTAAGGCAGGTGACCATGTTAAAGTTGGAGACCCCATACTTTCGCTCGAAGCTATGAAAATGGAAAACATTCTTAAGTCTGATGGTGAGGGTATTGTAAAAAGGATCGCAATAGAAAAGGAACAGGTGGTTGACAAAGGTCAACTGCTCATCGAATTCGAGTAAATTACCGAACTGTTATTGAAATCGTTTGTGTTTTGGAGTGGGTGAATGAAGCCTGTCCGAAGCTAGGGGCACTAAAGGTATTCCTGGCATTCCTTGAGAAACCATAAGGCTCTAAAGGGATTCCTAGTGGATTTTTATCAAGGACACCGTTGCTGTTTAAATCGTGAAATACGGCTATTGCATATGCCTTATGCCTCAGTTTTTTAAATGTAAATTGTTGGCCCTTTGATAAGGGAACTATTTCTCCTCTGAGTTGCTTACCAAAAACAGGAAACAAATCTTTATTGTCATATAACGCGATGTAGAGTTGTCCTTTTTGTGTTTTACATCCTGAGACCTTAACGGTTAAATCAGAAACTGTTGAGGAGAATGGAAGAAGCATCGCTAGGATTAAAGCATACATATTTATTGGCGTTAAATTAAATGATCGTGTAAAGGTAAAAAATCAAACCTAGTGAGACAATAGTGTACAAGATCATCTTTAGAAGTGTAGTTTTTTTTGGTCGTTCGGGGAGCCGGGACCTGAAATTAAAATCATCATCTCTCACACCTTAAAAATAGTTGAATTTCTCTACCTTTGAGCATGTCTATGAAAGTTTTAGTTACGGGAGGAGCAGGTTATATTGGGTCGCATACCATTGTAGAATTAAACAAAGCAGGTTACGAACCAGTAATACTTGATGACTTTCGTAATTCAAAACCTTCTGTGATTGACGGACTTCAAAAAATTCTAGGGAAAGAGACCGAGCTTCTAAATTTTGATGTCTGTGACACGGAGCGTATAGCCCAATACCTTAGCAAGGAAGAAGTTTGTGGTATTATTCATTTCGCAGCCTACAAGGCTGTTGGGGAATCAGTCGTTAATCCATTGAAGTATTATCAAAACAACATCGAAGGACTTGTCTCAATTTTAAAGGCCGTATCAAAAGAAGCGGATATTCCATTTGTCTTTTCATCTTCATGTACTGTATATGGAGAGCCTAAAGGACAGAAAGAAGTTTCAGAGCAAACAGCGAAAACGATACCAACCGCTCCTTACGGTTTTACAAAGTGGCTTGGCGAACAAATCATTGAAGATTTATATCATTCAAACCATGAATTACGTATGATGAGCCTCAGATATTTTAATCCAATAGGTGCTCATGAATCTGCCTTTATAGGTGAACTTCCCATTGGTAAACCAAATAATTTACTGCCGTTCATTACACAAACTGCGGCCGGTGTCCATGAGAAACTAACTATTTTTGGAAATACTTATCCCACAGTTGATGGTACTTGTGTCCGTGATTATATTCATGTAGTAGACCTTGCAGCAGCACATGTTAAAGCGCTTGAATTCCTATTAGGTCAAAGGATGGGTTGTAATGAGATTGTTAATATAGGTACTGGAAAAGGGTCTAGTGTTTTGGAGGTCGTTGATGCCTTTGAAAAAGTTAATGAAGTCACAGTCAATTATGAATTTGGACCCAAAAGACCAGGTGATGTTATTGAGATTTATGCCAATGTGGATTATGCAAAATCCCTTTTAGGTTGGCAGGCTAAAAAAACAATAAATGACGCTGTTCGCGATGCGTGGAGGTGGGAGAAATCAATACGTTCCAAGGAATGAAAATACGATTGATCATTCTTTTATTTTGTCTCCCTTTGGCTGCTTTTGGGCAGTCCAAAGTTCAAACTCAAGAAAGACCTGGGCTTTTATGGTATTACAGTGGATTTAGACCTTTTAAAGATACTGATAGGCGCAAATATGACCGCTTAATCCTAGATTTCACCTATAATGATTGGTTAGGTGATAATGGCCCTTTTGAAAACGACTGGAGGTCTATTGGTTTCAGTGCAAGCCTAAACAAGGACATTCAACTGGAAGCAAGAGAAAATATTTGTTTTGGTTTGGGCATCGGTTATTCTTATCTAAATCATAGGACGCCTCGTGTTTTTTATGTTACACAGTTTGATGCAGTGCAGGCCTCTATTCCATCCCCGTCCGATAGTATTTTATCTTCTTTTTTGACAATACATCAATTTTATGTCCCCATCGAACTAAGATTGAGGTCAAAAGGTTGGAAGCACAAAAAGTTAATTTTGGGTATGCGCCTGGGTATACAGCCAATGATGAATGTCAGTTCCTTTAGAAGGATAGACGAGGAAGTTAAATATTCTGAAGTAAAACTGAAAGAACAATACGATTGGTTTTACCTCTCTACCTATCTTAGACTTGGGTTTAGAAATTGGTCTTTATTTTTTTCCTATCAACCTTTGACGTTGTTTTCTACAACAGGAAGTGTAAATATTCAACCTATTCAGATGGGTTTAAGCTTAGCATTATTTTAATGATTGACACGCATTCACATATGTATAGCGAGCAGTTTAACGAGGATAGAGCTGCCGCAATAAATCGTTCACAACAACAAGGAATTGAATTTATTTTGTTGCCAAATATAGATGTTGATTCGATTGATGCACTTCATTCATTAGCTGATACTCAAAAAAATTGTTTGCCAATGATGGGGTTACACCCTTGTAGTGTAGATGAGAATGTGATTAAATCCCTCTCTATTATTAAGCATGAGCTCTTTAATAATCACCGAAAATATATAGCCGTTGGGGAGATCGGAATTGATCTTTATTGGGACCGTACGCACATTGAGGCTCAAAAAAATGTTTTTAGAACTCAAATTTCTTGGGCCAAAGAGTTAGACTTACCTATTGTGATACATGCACGAGACTCGATGGGTGAAATTTTAGATATCCTCGATGAGGAGTACACATCAGAATTACGTGGGGTTTTTCATTGTTTCTCAGGAGATGATGATGACGCACGTCGCATATTGGCATACAAAACATTCTTGTTTGGAATCGGAGGAGTTGTTACTTTTAAAAACTCAAAATTACCTTTGGTCCTGAAAGAGATCCCACTGGCGAAAATCCTTTTGGAAACCGATGCTCCATATTTGGCACCGACACCTTTTAGAGGGAAACGAAACGAAAGTGCTTATCTTTCATACATTGCAGATAAACTTTCGGATGTATACGAATGTTCTGTGGATGTCATTAAAGAAGCAACATCGAAAAATGCTGAGGGTTTATTTCAAATCTCAAAATTTGTTAATTCATGACAAAAGTATTGGTGATATACACAGGTGGCACTATAGGAATGATCAAAAATCCAGAAACAGGCTTGTTGAACAGTTTTGATTTTAATTCCGTCTACGAACATATACCTGAACTTAACAGACTGCATACCGAGATAGATACAATGAGTGTTACGAGGCCAATCGACTCTTCTGAGATGAGCTCTGAAGATTGGATTCAAATGGCGAAGTTGATTCAAAATTCTTATGACCGATACGATGGTTTTGTGATTCTTCATGGAACGGATACCATGTCATACACTGCCTCCGCACTGAGCTTCATGATTAAAGACCTGCAAAAGCCTGTGATTCTTACTGGATCACAACTACCAATAGGTGTAATTCGAACAGATGGGAAAGAGAATTTGATTACGGCAATTGAAATTGCAGCGGCAAAAGACTCCAATGGAGAATCAATCATCCAAGAGGTAGCCGTTTATTTTGAATATTCTTTGTATCGCGGCAATAGAAGCTCTAAGGTTAGTTCTCATCAATTTGAAGCCTTTAAATCACCTAATTATCCTGAGCTAGCTATAGCAGGGGTCAATATTAAATATAAGTGGAGTGCTTTATTTAGACCTAAACAATCAAAGCCAAGTTATAATTTTAGCTTATCCAATTCTGTTGCGCTTTTAAAAATATATCCAGGAATGGATATAAATTTATACCGTGGACTTTTTGACGTTTCCAAAACAAAAGGGATTGTCTTAGAAACTTTTGGTTCGGGCAATGCACCATCCAATATAGAGATGCAATCGCTAATGAAGGATTATGTTGAAGGGGGTGGGGTTATTGTAAATATTACGCAGTGCAGCTCTGGAGGAGTGAAGCAAGGAGCATATCACACAAGTTCCTTTTTTAATAAAATTGGTGTAATAAGTGGTTCAGATTTGACTGTAGAAGCAGCAATTACAAAACTCATGTTTGCATTAGGGACTGAGTCTAATTCCGATAATATAAAAGCATTAATGGCCACGCCTATGTGTGGTGAAATGGAGCGCTGATTTACTGCTCTATCACCAAGCCATCTTTAACGAGTAATGTACGATGAGGGAATAATTTTACAATGTGCATATCATGCGTTGCCATAATAATTGCTGCCTTTTTTTCTTGCGCCACAGCAATTAATAGGCGCATTATTTCTTCCGAAGTTTCAGGGTCAAGATTGCCGGTCGGTTCATCAGCTAAGATCAATTTCGGATCATTTAGTAGCGCTCTTGCTATTGAGACTCTCTGTTGTTCTCCTCCAGATAATTCATGAGGCATTTTAGCCCCCATTTCTTCAAGTCCAACCATTTTTAAACATGCTATGCTTCTTTCATGAATCTCCTTCTTCTTTTTCCAACCCGTAGCTTTGAGAACAAAGTATAAGTTTCGAAGGATATTTCGATCCATTAACAATTGAAAATCTTGGAATACGATTCCAATTTTTCGTCGCATTAAAGGAATGTGTTTTCTTTTGAGCTTTTTAAAGTTGAATTCAGCAAAATGACCCTCCCCCTCCTCAAGTTGAAGCTCGCCATATAATGTCTTCATTAAACTGCTTTTTCCACTTCCTGTTTTTCCGATTAAAAAGATAAAATCACTTTCCTGAACCGAAAGCTGGACATTAGAAAGGACCTTAATTCCTTTCTGGAAAATATGGGCATTGGATAGCGTAACAACTTCAGACATAATACTTATGTGTTTATACAAAAGTGCAGAATCCTCGTTGTCAAAATTTATTTACCCAATAATATCTCTTAACAAGACAAGGTTTAAAACTTTTGAATTCAAACGAATCTCGGCTTGGTTGAGAATGTAAATTTGTTTAGTGCGAAAAAGTAGAACATTATTTATTTTAGTGGCCCTTGCCACAATTCCCTTTCTTGTTTCATCACAAAAAACAGACAAGTACACGAGTCTTTATGACGGGTACTTTCGGGGAGAGGAACTCTATATCAACCTTCAGTACGGAGCGGCAAAAAAAGAGTTTAGAGATTTTATTGACCGCTGTGATAATTACAACGATCCGCTTTATCAAAAAGCGATGTATTATGAGGGCTTGTCAGGATTAGAACTCTACAACAGTGATGCAATCGATTTATTAATGGATTACAATCGGATTTATCCTGAAAACATTCATCGATTCTTTATCAATTATAAGATAGGTAATTCTTTTTTCCAAGACGAAACGTATGATGACGCAGAACTTTGGTTTAGTAAACTTTCGGCAGGCGATTTAGACACCTCGTACCGTGAAGAGTATTACTTCAAACTTGGATATGCTGCGCTTCAAAATGAGCATTTTGATAAAGCGATAAATACGTTTAGAGAAAACCTGCTGGGCAAATCTCAATATGCACCGCCAAGTAAATATTTCTTTGCACATCTCTGTTATGAAAGAGGGTCCTATCAACTCGCTTTAGAGCAATTCTCGGAATTGGAAAAAAACACAGATTATTGTGGGATTGTGCCTTACTACATTGTACAGATATATCATAAGCAGGCAAATTTTGATGCTGTGATTGATTATGCGCCTACCGTTTTGTCTTGTAAGCTTGTCAACCACGAGAAGGACGTAAACCACATCATAGGGAATGCTTTTTACAATCAACGGAATTACACCGAAGCATTAGATTATTTGTTAAAGTACGCGAAGAAGTCTCGATTAACAAGAGATGATGCTTATCAAATTGGATACGCACTTTTTGAAACAAAGGATTTTGAAAGTGCAGTGCATTACTTGGATCAAGTCGTCCGCGTAGACGATAGTTTAGGCCAAATATCGATGTATAAAATTGCAGAGTGTTACCAAATTATGAAGGAGTTATTGCCAGCACGAAGTGCTTTTGAGGCAGCTTCTCAGATGACAGCAATACCAAAAATAAATGAGGATGCTCTTTATAATTTTGCGGTAATTTCATTTGCTGTAGATATTAACCCTTATGATGAATCTGTTCGTGCTTTTGAAAATTATCTTGAAGCGTATCCAAATTCTACGCGTAAAGAGGATGTGTATCAATATTTAATAAATGCATACAGTTCCACGAGTAATTATAAAAAGGCCATTGAATCTTTAAATAAGTTGCCAAAATTAGATACAAGGCTTAAACGTGTATACCAAACCTTATCATATAATCGAGGAGTTGAGCTTTTTCAGAAGCGTTTATTTAATTCATCAATAGCAGCGTTTGCAGCGGTGAATGACCACCCAATAGACCCTGAATTAGCGGCACTGTCAAGGTACTGGATTGCTGATGCGTATTACCGACAAAATAAAATGCGAGAGGCAATTTCGAATTACAAATTATTCATTGCTTCACCTGCATCGAATGCTATTCCAGAAAAGATAGATGCGTATTACAATATAGCATATGCATACAGAGAGATAGATGCAGAAACAAGGGCTTCTGAAAATTTCAGAATCTATCTTCAATCGAATCCTAAAAACCCGCGAAAAGAGGTTGATGCATGCTTTAGGGTTGCTGATATTTTTTATTTGAATAAAGAAAACGCTTTAGCTATTGAGTTTTATGAAAAGGCACTTGCTTATAATTCCGCCTTAAATGATAAAGCACTCTATTATGTCGCTAAAACTTATGGATACAGTGGTGAGGGTACCCTTAAGGTTGAAAAACTAAAAGAAATTTTAATGGCTTATGCGAATTCAAAATACGCTATGAATGCTACATATGAATTAGCAAATACATATTCATCAATTGGAAATAATGACGATGCCTTAACTTATTATGACAACTTAATCATTGATTTTCCAAATTCACCGTTTATTACTCAGGCCAAAATAGGAAAAGCAAATTGCTATTTAAAAAAGTGGCAATATGATAAAGCAGAAACAGCGTACCTCAAAGTTCTTGCAGAGCATGAAAATGAAAATGATGTTTGTGAAGTAGCGGCAAAAGGGCTTGTTGATGTTTATACGGCTCAGCAAAAGCCTCAAAAAGCTGCAGAAGTTGTGGACCGTTATAGTTGTATAAATTATTCAGATGATGAAAAAGAAAATTTGTTTTACACACCAGCGCTTCAAGCGTATTTGGACACCAATTATCAAGAGGCCATTGACAAGTTTAAAGTTTACCTAAATAGTTTTTCAGAGACAGGTCAATACGTGGCAGAGACCTATTATTATCTCGGAACATCTTATCTTGCCAGCAACGATACAATCAATGGGATTGAGAACTATGAATTATTCTTGGCGTCAACTAGCAATACGTACAGTGAAGGCGCCGCTCGAAGGGTTAGCAGCCATTACTATGCTGAAAAGAATTACGAGAAAGCCTTAGAGAATTATGAAAAGCTGGAATCACTCGCTACCACTCCGAGTACATTATTTACAGCCAGGTTTGGGATTATGAGGTCCGCCTTTTTCACAGAAGGATATGAAAAAAGTAAGGCGTATGCGTCTCTTGTGTTAGAATCCTCAACTTTGACTGAGCTTCAAGAAGCGGAGTCCAATTATGCGTCAGGTATTTCTTCATTTAAACTTAATCAATATAATGATGCAATGATACCACTGCAATGGCTCGTTGATCACACTACAACCTTTATGGGTTCTGAAGCCAAATTTACAATGGCCTTTATGCATTACAAACTTGAAGACTTAAGCACCGCTAATATTGAAATCCAAGAGCTTCTAAAAATGAAGCCCAGCTATGATTATTGGATTGCAAAAGGATTGATTTTAAAATCAAGAATTTTCGTCAAGCAACGAGATTTTGTTCAAGCGGAACAAAACTTGAAATCAGTAAAAGAGCATTATCCAACAAAAGATGATGGTATTATAGAAGAGGCAAACCAATTATGGGAGGAAATCCTAATGCTGAAAGAGGCAGATGAAGATAATAATGAAGAAAGCCCTGAAACTAAAATTGAAATAGATGAAGAGTAGTCGCCTGATTTTAATGCTGTGTTTTCTTCTAACACTATCTCATTTTGGTTTCGCACAACCAGACGTAACCATAGATGGAAAGGGAAGTCGTCAAGTTGAACCCGCTATAAGATTAACGCTTTCACCTCAGGTTATTGATACTGTTAAACCCTCTGAAGTTGCTTCTTATCCATTACTAGTTTATTTGTATCCTACACAAATTCAATTAAGCCCAATTAAGGCGGCTGAGATCGAGACCACCGAAAAATTACGACAACTCTATCCTTTCTTTGCTAAAGTAGGTATGGGTTCTGGCGTAATGCCTTTAGGGCAATTTGTTTATAATTCTACGAGGTCTAAAGGTTATCAATATGGAGTTATGGCTGATCATATCAGCTCTTTTGCAGCTATTAAAAACAGAGATGGTGTAGCGTATGCCCCCGCGAATTACGACCTAACAAATGCTTCTGTTTACGGTAAAATTGTAGATAACACCTATATGATTGATGGTCAAGTAAATTACAGAAATCATGGCTTTAATTACTACGGCGTTCCAAATGATACAATTGATAAATCTTTAATACGTCAGAGGTTCCAAAAAATCGGGGGTAAGTTGGGGTATGTGTCAGATTTTGGTGACAGCGCAGTAATGAATTATGCTGTTGATTTGGACTATCATTTTTTACAAACTGCAAAACCGGATTTAGATACGATTTCCGAATGGAGAGCGGGAGAGCATAATGCCAGACTAAATGTAAAAGGTTGGTATAACTACAAATCAGAGGAGTTTTATGCAAATGTAGGTGCGCGTTTTAATAGTTACAACTTCGGTTTAGAAGATTCCGTTATCAGTTCAGGAATTGATACCGGAAGAATAAGAAAAAACACGATTATAGATTTCAAGCCAGGAGTGTTAACACAGCTTATGGATAACAGGTTTAAATTAGATATTGGAATGTCCTTGTCTGTCGATATTTCAGATGAAACACGTTTATATATTTATCCGCAGGCTGAAATTAAATATTCGTTATTCAATGATATTTTTATTCCTTTTGCTGGGATTCGTGGAGGGTTAACGCAAAACTCATTCTCATCACTCTCTGATGTTAATCAGTTTATCGCGCCATCCATAGTTCTGGCTAATGAGAACAATCCCTACGATATCTATGGGGGTATAAAAGGGACATTAAGTAAAAAAATGGGTTTTAATGCCAATGTTAGTTTTAAGAAAATCACCAACAAGGCTTTCTTTGTAACCGATACGTTAGCACCTTTACGAAATCAGTTCGGGTTACTTTATGATACACTCAACCATACAAGAATCGAAGCATCAATATTCTATCAGTTGGATGAAAAACTGAAGTTTGATGGTATCGCTCGCTATAATTCCTATGAAACAATGAATGAAACGTATGCTTGGAACCTACCCATATTAGAATTTCAGGTTCGTGCAGCATATAATTTATTTGATAAGTTTATGTTTAATTTCGACGGTCATATTGAAACAGGTAGAAAAGCCCTCTTGTATGAAATGGTTGAAGGCGCGGAGGAAGAGAATAACCAATATTATTTTAATCTTGGGAGTATTGTTGATTTTAACTTGGGTATATCTTATCACTACAATAAGAGAGTTACAGCTTTCATTCAATTAAACAATATTGCTTCTCAGCGATACAATAATTGGTATAATTACCCTGTTCAACCTATTCAAATAATGGGTGGTGTTTCTTTCAGATTTTAATACGTACGTTCAGTGATTTCAGAGGCAATCTTCCTGGTTCAAAAAGGTCCTGCAAAACAAGCCTTTAAAAGGCAAGAAATCACACTACCTCCTCTAAAAAACAGTGAGGTCCTCATCGAAAGTGAAGCCTTTGGATTAAACTATGCAGATGTGATGGCGCGGAATGGGCTTTACCGAGAAGCCCCTGCGATGCCTTGCGTAATTGGTTATGAGGTTGTGGGTAAAATCATCGAAGTCGGCCCAGATGGTGACAATGAAATAATAGGTCAGAGAGTTCTAGCTTTTTGTAGGTTTGGTGGCTACAGCCGTCATGTTATTACTTCAGCCCTTGCCGCTTTACCCATAGGAGATTTACCCGCAGAAGAGGTTTTAGCTTTGAGTACGCAGGGTGTAACCGCTTTTTACATGACAGATTATTTAGCGGCAATTCAGAAGGGAGAACGTGTATTGATTCATGCGGCTTCAGGCGGCGTAGGGACTCTACTTATCCAATTGGCGAAACGAAGAGGCGCCATTGTAATTGCCAAGGTAGGTTCAGATGATAAAGCTAAGATCGCTAGAGCAATGGGCGCAGATTTCACCATCAACTATCGAAGTAAGGACTATTATGATGTTCTCAATGCTCAGCCGAAAATAGATATTAGTTATAATCCCGTTGGAGGCTCTACATTTAAAAAAGATTTTAAACGTTTAAATGCAGGAGGCAGACTGTTTTTATTCGGTGGTTCTGAGCTTTCTGGTGGTAAATTTGGAATATTTTCTTCAATGAATTTCCTGAGAAAAATGGGTCTCCTTTTACCTGCTGTATTAATGATGACCTCTAAAAGTATCTTGGGGGTGAACATGCTAAAAATAGCAGACAATAAACCTGAAGTCATGCATACTTGCCTTGCTGCTGTTCTTGATTTGTACAAGAAAAAAGAAATCAAGGTTGTTGTTGGAAAAGTTTATTCTGTTAATGATATTTCGGAGGCACACGATTATTTGGAAAGCGGCACATCTTCAGGGAAAATTTCAATATGCTGGAATTAAGCTTTTTTTACAAATAGCTTAACGAGTAGGTTTTTGATTTGAGCACGAAATAAAAACATTAAAATCAAGTACGGTATAACCATAAGAAAAAGTATTCCCGAATTAATATTGCTTCCAAAAGATGCCTCTTCGAGACCACTTCCTTGCTCAGACAACAGCTTACATTGAGAACACCCTTGGGCCATGAGTGATTGTGATAACGTTACTGATAAACCTAAAAAAAGGAGTAATTTTAATTTCATTTATTTGTAATTAACAAGATGTTATAAAGGTACGAATTGCCTGTAGCAAAACAAAATAAGCTAACTTTACAACATGAAATTTTTTCTATGTCTTAGCGTGCTAATTTTAATCGTTAGCGCTTGTTCTCAAGAATCAGATCAGGTAACCGAGAACAGTAAGGTTGATGTCTCGAACACAACAACATATGCCGCTAAAATGGCAGATTTAGATAAAAAACTTCGATCCCAACCTGATGATATACCTCTTTTACTTCAAAGTGCAAATTTAGCGCTAGAAAATTATGATTATCCGAAAGCACTTGCTGATGCAGCGAGAGCGTTTAGGCTAGACAGTAACAAGGTTGAGACCAAACTTATTTATGCATTATCGATAATAAATAAATCAAACCGTTCTGTTTCGGATATAAGGAGGGCCCGGGATTATTTCCAAAATATTATCAAAGAGATGCCTGATAACCCAAAGGCAATGATCGGATTGGCAAATACTTATGTCCTTCAACAAGATTTTGATGAGGCGAGGAATTGGATTGATAAGACTTTAGAGATTGCTCCTAAGTTTTTTGATGCGCATGTCCTACAAGGAAGCATTTACAAGGTTTTAGCTGCAGCTTTGACTGGTGACGATGGTTCTGAGTCACTTTCAAGGGTCTATATGGATTCTGCGATTCAAACCTATTCGCGTGTCTGCCAATATCACCCTGATCGCCCGGAAACATATATGCAGTTGGGTATTTTATATCAGCAGTCTGACAATAGGAATTGTATTGATCAATTTTATTCAGCAGTGCAATTGTCACCAGGGAATTTAGATTTCATGTATGCCCTAGCCTATGCTTACAGTCTTTTTGATCAAGAACGTAAAGCAATGTCCGTTTACAAAGAAATGCAGGATTTGGATTCGAGCTATAGTGAAGCATTTTGTCAAATGGGTCAAATATACCAGAAGAAGTATAACGAACTTGATAGTGCCTTGACTATGTATAGAGAGGTGATTTCAATTGATCCAAATCATGTTGATGCCTATGTGAACATGGGTGTTATTTACGAGGCGCAACAACAAAACACAAATGCATTGAAAAGTTATGCTAAGGCCCTTGTAATTTTGCCAGAGGACAGAAGTCCTTTTATGTCTTTGCGAGATTTTTCAGCAAATCAAAATTTAGCGAGAGTATATGCAGATGAACTCCAGAAAAAGCTTTGAAAAAGGTTGAGATTTTCAGTGCAATAATCGGTGATGCAGCCCTTCCTCTTCTCGGCTTTTTGTTTTGGGATTGGGGGTTTTATTTTATTGTTTTATATTTTTTGTTTGACATCTTCATTAGGGCGCTTTATTTAATAAAAAGAGTGAAACTCTTGCCAGCAATCGATTTGAATTATCGTTTTTCTTTGCTCGGTATTTTTCTGACAATTATTGAAATTTGTTTGTTACATTTTTTAGTCTATTTTTCACTGTCTCCTGTTTCCTTGTTTCAAGAACTTTGGTTATTCTTAAGTTATGAGGAATTAGGAATTGCGCAAGGAATTGTATTACTGCCTTTATTATTTTTAAATGAGATCATTAAAATTCGGAATGAAATTAAAATGAAATCACCACAAAATCTACGTTATGAAATATTGAAGAGCAGTCAATATTTTCAGTGCTATCGAATGATTATTTGGTCTATTCTACTCGTGTGCACGAACTTTATAACTTTCCCTGAAAGTCTTTTGGTGGCTCTTCTAATCGGAACGCTTTGTATTCAGCCATTTTATGTGTTCAGAAATATCGCATGAAGGCAAATGATATAAAGAGATAAATTAAATTTTAGCTTATTTTTGTTAGCGAGTTAGTACTATGGATAAAAATCAAGAATTACACGATAAAAGAGTTGGATCAAAAATTGGTGGTGGCCCTGAAAGAATTGAACGTCAGCACAAACAAGGGAAGCTTAGCGCGAGAGAAAGAATTAAAGTCTTACTTGATGATTCTAGTTTTCATGAAATAGGAGGCTTTGTTGAGCATCGTGCGACAGCATTTGGATTAGACAAACAGAAGATTCCGGGGGATGGCGTAGTTTCGGGATATGGAACGATACATGGGAGATTGGTCTATGTTTTTTCACAAGATTTCACTGTTTTAGGAGGTTCCCTTTCTGAAACACATGCCGCGAAAATTTGTAGGGTTATGGATATGGCTATGAAAAATGGGGCTCCTTTAATTGGGCTCAATGATTCAGGAGGAGCTCGTATCCAGGAAGGTGTTGTTTCGTTAGCAGGTTATGCTGATATTTTTTACAGAAATACACGTGCATCTGGAGTTATTCCTCAATTATCCGTAATTATGGGTCCTTGTGCAGGAGGTGCTGTATATTCTCCCGCCCTAACGGATTTTATTTTCATGGTAGAAGACACGTCGTACATGTTTGTTACCGGTCCTAATGTAGTGAAGACAGTGACGCATGAGGAGGTGAGCTCTGAAGATTTAGGAGGTGCCAAAACACACGCTGAGAAATCAGGAGTTAATCATTTTACTTCGGGAAATGATGTTGAATGTCTTAAAAGTGTGCGCGATTTAATGAGTTACCTGCCACAAAATGCGCAAGAGGAGGCTCCTTCTCCCGAGCATTTCAATTTTGATTTAAAAAAGGAAAAAAACATTGAAGAGATTCTTCCAGAAAACGCTACAATACCTTATGACATTAGAAAAATAGTGGATTGTGTCATTGATGATGAATCTTTTCGTGAAGTCCATAAGGATTTTGCACCTAATATTGTTGTTGGTTTTGCAAGAGTTGAGGGGAGGACTATCGGTGTTGTTGCGAACCAGCCGGCCTCACTTGCTGGAGTTTTAGATATAGACTCGTCTCGAAAAGGCGCGAGATTTGTACGATTCTGTGACGCTTTTAATATACCCTTGCTTGTGTTTGAAGATGTTCCGGGCTTTTTGCCAGGGACTGATCAGGAATGGCGAGGTATTATATCCCACGGCGCCAAATTATTGTATGCTTTTTCCGAAGCAACTGTTCCAAGAATAACCGTAATTACTAGAAAAGCTTACGGTGGTGCTTTTGACGTAATGAATTCAAAAAGTATAGGTTCTGATTTAAACTTTGCTTGGCCTACTGCAGAGATTGCTGTAATGGGAGCAAAGGGAGCCGCAGAGATTATTTTCAAAAAGGAAATTGCCAACAGTCCTGATCCACAAAAAAAATGGCTTGAGAAAGAGGCTGAGTATGCTTCATTGTTTGCTAATCCATATAGAGCAGCTGAAAGAGGTATTATTGATGAGGTTATTTTTCCTCATGAAACGAGAAGTAGAGTGATTGCAGGATTTAAAATGCTCGAGAATAAAAATGAAACCTTACCGAATAAAAAACATGGGAATATCCCACTTTAAAATAATAGAATGAAAGAATTAATAGAAGCTTTTCCCGATAACATAAAGGAAGCAATAAAAATTGCAGAGGCTACAAATTTAAAGACACCTTTAAATCAAACAGAAAACATCGTGATGTGTGGTTTAGGGGGGTCTGGAATTGGCGCTAAAATGGTGGCTAATTGGGTAATGGATGAAATGAAGATCCCAGTTACACAAGTCAATGATTACACGCTTCCTGGTTTTGTGAATGAGAATACACTCGTAATTGGATCAAGTTATTCAGGAAATACCGAGGAAACTGTAATTGCCCTTGAAGATGCGAAATCGAGAGGTTGTCATATTATAACAATTTGTAGCGGCGGTAAACTTGAGCAGTTTTGTAAGGAGAATAACTACGATTGTATTTTGGTTCCAGGGGGTAATCCACCGAGAAGCGCATTGGCTTATTCAGTGATTCAATTGCTACACATTTTTGCGACCCTAGGTTTTGCATCTCATGAACGTAAAAACGAGATGTTAACTGCAGGAGCATCCATTACGGCCGCCCAAGAAGAAATTCATGCCCGCGCGAAAGAGGTTGCAGCGCATCTTTATGGAAAAGTTGGGGTTTATTATGCAGAGGCTAAATATGAAGGGGTTATTGTTCGTGCTAGACAGCAATTCAATGAAAACTCAAAGTATTTAGGATGGCATCATGTTATTCCAGAAATGAATCATAATGAACTAGTTGGCTGGACCGGAGGAGATGATAGGTTCGCTCCAATATTTTTCAATACGGGGGATTTACATCCTAGAAACTACAAAAGATTTGAAATATCAAAGGCTGCCATTGAGAAAAAATGTGGTAAAGTCCTAAATGTTGATGCTAAGGGAGATTCATTTATTGAGCGATCTATTTATCTTATCAACATTGTAGATTGGGCCTCATATTATTTGTGTGAAATGAATGGAGCAGATATTATAGACATTGAAATAATTGATTATCTGAAAGGAGAATTGGCGAAGTTTTAGCCTATGAAACCAAGCGTAATTGTTCATGATATCGGATTGATAGATTATCAGGAGGCCTGGGATTTTCAAGAAGAACTATTTAAAGCTACAGTAGATCTGAAAATTTCAAATCGTAAAGGTTCTACCGAGAAAAGAACATCGAATCATTTATTATTCTGTGAACACCACCATGTTTATACGCTAGGAAAAAGTGGAAAAGCATCACATTTATTACTTAATGAAAAAGAGCTTCAAGACAAGAATGCTGTTTTTTATAAAATAAATCGAGGAGGTGATATCACCTATCATGGCCCAGGTCAGATTGTTGCTTATCCAATATTGGACCTTGAGCAATTCTTTACCGATATTCATAAGTACATGAGGTTATTGGAGGAGGCTGTCATTCGAACAATCGCAGCTTATGGTTTGAAAGGAGGAAGGATTGACGGTATGACTGGTGTATGGCTTGATGCCGGCACAACAAAAGAGCGTAAGATTTGCGCTCTAGGGGTTAAAGCCTCACGCTGGGTCACAATGCATGGTATTGGCTTTAATGTAAACACAGACTTGGATTATTTTTCAAATATTGTCCCTTGTGGAATAGAAGATAAAGCGGTAACTTCAATGAAAAAGGAACTTGGTTCTGCGCTAAATATGGATGAAGTCAAGTCCATACTGCTTCAAGAACTCAAAGAATCTTTTGGCTTTAGTGTCTTATGATATTCGGATTTATGACGATAAAAAAACTATTTAAATACATAGCGTACTTTCTTCTTTCGGTGGTTTTGATTGTTAATCTATTCATCGTGCTTTCTGGCAGGTATTATCTTTATTCTGGAATTGCGAAGACCTATTTGATTGGTAAGATGGGGCCTGGTATTTATGACTTGGATGTTTTTCCCGTGAATAAAATCTCAAAATCTACAAGTCCTAAAAAACTTCAAGTTCGTCAGCCAAACATTAGTCTTACAAGCCAAGAGGAAAGCTATTTAAATGCGATTGATACGCGTGCATTTTTAATTTTCCAGGATGACACACTTCTTCATGAGCAATATTGGGGACCACATGCGATTAATGAGGTTTCAAATTCTTTTTCAGCTTCTAAAACAGTTATTGGTTTACTTATAGGAATCGCTATAGAAGAGGGCAAAATTCCTAGCGTGGATGAACCTGTTAGTACTTTCATTCCGGAATTTGAAACGAATGGTCGCGCACATTTAACAATTCGACATCTGTTAACAATGTCTGCTGGTTTTGATTGGCAAGAGAGTGGTAAAAACCCTCTTTCTGAGGCTGCAGAGGGCTATTATGGTTCAGATTTGTATGGACTCGTCACAAGGTTGAGAATAATTGAAACACCTGGGAAAAAGTTTCATTATCAGAGTGGTAATTCACAATTATTGGGTTTCATAATTGAAAAAGCCACAGGTCAGACACTGACGGCGTATATGCAAGAAAAAATATGGCAACCTATTGGCGCGAGTCAAGATGCCTTTTGGAGCCTTGACAAAGAGGGTGGAGATGAAAAAGCTTTTTGTTGTTTGTATGCAACAGCTCGCGATTTTGCAAGACTAGGTTTGCTTATGCTTCATAACGGAATGGTTAATGGCGTACAAATCATTTCAAGTTCGTTTTTAAGTCAGATGATTGAAACACCACGTATGGAAACCGATGATGCTGTTACGAATATGCGTTATGGTTGGCATATATGGGTTTATAAAAACCAAAATAAACCTGTGCATTATTTCAGGGGATTAAAAGGGCAATATATAATTATATTGCCGCATTTAAATCGGGTTATCGTACGTTTAGGAGAGAAGAGGGGGGCTCATTTTAAAATGCCAAGTACTGCTTCAGATAACAAGCTGAAAATCTCCAATAATGAGGAGAAGTTAGGTCATACGATAGATTTATTTGAATATTTGAAAATTGCTGATCGTATTGTTACTGCTAGAGACATATAATGAAAGAGAATTTAAAAGGTCCCAAAGTTGAAAATTTATCTGTAGCTATTGTGCAAACAGAAGTAGAGGGTGAACTAAGCTATTATGCTTATTTATTGAGTAGTAGAGACGACATAATGGAAGGCATTATCATTTCAAGCACTGGATATGGTCAAGATACTAAAACAGGTGAAAAAGTCCGAACCTCAACCTTGCGACATACCATAGAGATTTTATTACCTAATGAAGCGGCGAAGATTGAACCGATTATGCCTGATATCTTTGGTTTGTCAAATGAATACTGGGTAAGCTTTTGGGTTAATGATGTGATGTATGATAAAAGATTTGTTTTTCCTGCTGAATCGATAGCGAAGGAAAATATGAGTATGATTAAGCCTCTAGGGTTATTGGGTGTAATCATAAAGTAACCTTGTTTAGTTTGTATCTATTACTTTTTAGAGCTGGTCTCCAATTTGTCGAAAGACATTCCACCAGTTCACGCGCTCAGCAATGAGTTTCTTCTCACGATCATTGAGTAAAACAATGATTACATTCTTTTCAGGATAAATGTAGATATGCTGTTTGTATAATCCGATGGCCATGAAGTCTTCATATTTTTTTAGTCCAATATGCCAAGAATAATTAAAGTTGAAACTACTACCATTTGTACTGTCTCTTCTTATACTTTTATCGAACCATTCCTCACTAAAAATAGTCTTCCCATTCCATTTTCCTTTATTTAGGTATAGCCTGCCAAATTTCGCATAGTCTTGGGCCGAAGCAGTAATGCAACAAAATGCTTTCTCCATATTATTTCGATCTGACGACCACGTTGCATTTTCGCACATTTCAAGGGGTTGCCAAAGTTTTATTTCTGCATATTCGGAGAGAGTCATGCTAACAGCTCGAGATAAAAGAATCCCGAGAAGTTGGGTGTTAATGTTAAGGTACTTTTGTTTTGACCCAGGTGCGTGTTCAAATTGTAATTTTTTTATTTCCGCAGTACTATTTTTCCCATAGTAGATTCTTGCATCACCGGAAACGGAGTACCGAATTCCTGAGGTATGATTGAGTAAGTGGTGAATTCTTAAACTGTCTGAGAACGAGTTTTTTTTCAATTCAGGTAACCAACGCGTCACGAGGTCATTTTCACCTTTAATACTTCCTTCGTCGATGGCTATTCCCACTAAGCAGGAGACAATTGACTTTGCGATAGAGTATGAAGGGTGCTTGATCTTTAAGTTTGAATCGTAATTTCGATAATTGAAAATCAAGCTGTCATTTTGAATAACGAGTAGTTCACGTACTGCATGATTCAGACAGAGGCTATTTAAGTCCTCAAACTGAGGCAGATCACTTGTCCAATTGTTAACACGGATTTTTTTTTCTTGTTTTGACGTCTTAAATTGAAAACAATCTGTAGACGCATTTATGAAGTTTGAAGAAAATCTTCGGGCATCCTTATTGTCTGGCCTAGCTAAGAAAAAACTTCGGATTGGAATACATGAATTACATAAGCAAAGCATGAGAAGCAGATGTAATATGTACTTTAAATTCATAACCTTAATTGTATGCTGTCAATTAACCATTGCCATGAAATTCTTTAAGAATGGCAATAAGCTTTTCCATGGTTTTGATTTGATTTTCAATTTCAGGAACAGTTGTAACCCCTACGGGGCTAACAATAAGTAATTGTGGTCCATTACATTCAATATGATAGGCTGGATGTTCCACAAAAAACTCTAAGACTTCCGGTTTGAAGTAAGCTCTAATTTCTGATTCATTGGAGCCTTTGAGGAAGTATTGTCTTGAAAACTCAGGGTTTTCTTTAAAATCGATATCACCCATAGATCCAAATACACGCACCCTATCAATAAACCGGTCTACGAGCTCTTCTCTTCGTAAGACAAATGTCGGTGCTTTTGCGGGAAGATCTGAAACTTGAATGGTACAATGGTAAACTTCACGTGCAAGCATCGCTCCTTCAGAAAAAGTCACATCAGTTAATTCCCAATCAATTTCGTCATCAATATAACCGCCTTTTATGATGTTTTCTTTGTACTCAATTGGACGTGAATCAAAGAAGTGGAAACTTTCTAAACGTCTAAAGTTACTGTCCTGTCCGAGTTGATAATTCCATTTGTTGGTGGCTGCAAGATTTTTTATCTTTCTTTGACGTGGAGATATTTTTTGAGCGATAGGAGCGATACTACTTTTTAATGCAAACTTGTGTGGTGTAGATGAAACATGTTTATGCAGACCTACGAGTTCTACCTCACCACCTGAAAGTTCATGATTTCTTTTAAAGTTATCAATAGCCTCTTGTACAGTAAGATCAATTATTTTTGCTCCCGTAAAATTGATTTTCAAGTTGGCCTTAGGTGGTACTTCTTCGAGTTTTTTCAAAATCTTCAATAAGGTCATAAAGTTTGCCACACCTCTAATACGCAGCTCTAATTTGCTGCTAGTTGTATCCTTGAATTCGATATTTCCGGGCGAGAAGACGTAAAGGAAAAATTGTGGTACGGATAATCGTGCAATAAGAATATGTGTTATAAGTGTCACAATGATTCCTGCAATTAGGCCGAATAAAAGATTGTTGTAAACGGTAAATAACAAGGTAGAGACCATAAACACGAGCTGTTCAACGCCCTCCTTGTAAACTTCTTTAAATACTCTTGGTGAAGCTAGTTTGATTCCAGCAAAGACTAATACGGCGGCAAGCGCAGCCAATGGGATCATATTCATGACGGGCTGCAAGAGAACAATAAAGAACAAAACCAGAAAGCCATGAAAAAAGTTCGACCATTTCGTTTTTGCATTGTTTTGGACATTCACTGTACTTCTCACAATAACATTCAAAATAGGCAGGCCACCAAGCATTCCTGAAACTATTGTGCTTGCTCCGAGCCCCATGAGATCTTTGTTCAGGTTTGTTTTCCTTTTGTAAGGATCTAATTTGTCTATAGCTTTAGCTCCCGCCAAACTAATGATTGAAGAAATAATAGTCATCGATAAAACAACAAGCCAGAAAACACCACTATTTATTCTCGAGAAGTCTGGAAACAAAAACACTTCAGTTAAATCCGAAGGAATAGACATTAGATAATTTGAAGGCTCTTGAAATCGAATACCAAGCACTTCTATTTGTTGGGCATCGAGATAATTATACACCAGAACTATAGGTACAGATATAGCGAGAACCCATACTGGAGCTGGAATAATATGGAAGACCTTGTAGCTAATCTTAGCATGAAAGAAAAGGAGAAGAATACCAATGATTGAGATTAAAGCGATGTAAGGGTTTGCATTTGGAAGCTGATCTACAAGATCTTTTAGAATGCCAACTGCATTTCCAGCATCGGAACTTGTGCCGATAGCAACATGCATTTGTTTTGCAAATATTATGACACCAATAGCGGCTAAAATCCCATGAATTACAGAAGAAGGAAATATTTCGGCAATCCTTCCCAGTTTTAAAATACCTAAGATTACTTGTAGTAAACCTGATACCACGATTGCTGCAAGTACATAGTTAATTGCATGACCACTTCCATCATCCAATGAAACAATTGCTCCAAAAATAACGGTAATCATCCCTGCTGCAGGGCCATTAATGGTCAGCCTTCCACTTCTGAAAAACGTTGTAACGAACCCGGCAATTACACAAGATAAAAGACCAGAGAGCGGTTGGACCCCAGAAGCTATAGCAATCGCCATCGATAGTGGCAGCGCAACAAGAGCAACACTCAATGAGGCAATAAGGTCGTCTCTCCAGTTTTGCTTTAATCCAGCAAATCCTTCTTTAGGAAAATTTATATTGTCAGTATTGTACATGGATTCTAAATTAAAAAATAAAGTGGTACGTTGAAGCGGGCAAAAGGAATTATTTGGACCGCGCTTTACGTTATTAAATTTTCACCATCCATTTCTTTTGGAACCTTTATTCCAATCCGGTTAAGTACAGTTGGCGCAATATCTGCGAGCTTTCCATTTTTCAAGTCTCCCTGTTGTTCCGAAACAAAAATAATAGGGACAGGATTTGTGGTGTGTGCAGTATGAGGACTCAAGTCTTCATTTATAGCCAAGTCAGCGTTTCCGTGATCGGCGATGACAATAAATTCATAACCCAACGCTTTCCCTTTTGAAAGGATTTCTTCAAGACATTGGTCCACCGCCTCTACGGCTTCTATAATTGCTTGAAAAACACCTGTATGACCAACCATGTCAGGATTAGCGAAATTCAAACAAATAAAGTCTGGTTCCTTATTTTCCATGTAGGTAATTATTTTTTGTTTTACCTCAGGAGCACTCATCTCGGGCTGCAGATCGTATGTGGCTACTTTTGGAGAATTTACCAATATCCTTTCCTCATTTCTAAATGGGATTTCCCGACCTCCGTTGAAGAAAAAAGTTACATGCGGATATTTTTCAGTTTCAGCAATTCTTACCTGTGTTTTATCATTTTGCGAAAGCACTTGCCCGAGTGTGTTTTTAAGATTGTCTTTTTCGAATACAATTTTTACATCTTTGAACGACTCATTATATCGGGTCATACAGCAAAAATGTAACTGCAAAGCACTCATTTTAAACTCAGGAAAATCTTTTTGTGTCAAAGCCGTAGTGATTTCTCTGGGTCTATCCGATCTGAAATTAAAGCATATAACAACATCTCCTTGCACAATAGACCCTTCTTGGTCTAATAATACAGGGGCAATGAATTCATCTGTAATTCCAGAGTTATAGGATGCTTGAATTGCATCTTCAGGGGAAGAGAAAGCTGTCCCTTTGCCATGAACCATTAAGTCATATGCTTTTTTAATGCGTTCCCATCTATTGTCTCTATCCATGGCATAATATCTACCTATTATGGAAGCAATCTTTACCGGTTTGTTTTTAATAAATAATGAGAGCCGTTCCATAAACTTAAGGCCGCTTTTTGGATCACAATCCCTTCCATCTGTAAAAGCATGAATGTAGGTTTGCTTATGATTTTGTGCCTCAGCCATTTGACAAAGTGCATGAAGGTGTTCTTGGGAACTATGAACTCCACCATCAGAGACAAGTCCAATTAAGTGCACTTTTGTACTTTGTTCTTTCGCTTTTTGAAAAGCCTCAAGTAAAACCTCATTTTTAAAGAAAGCTTCACTTTCAATACTTTTATTGATTCTACTGAGTTCCTGATATACCACTCTTCCAGCGCCAATATTGAGATGGCCTACTTCTGAGTTGCCCATTTGGCCTTTGGGAAGCCCAACAGCCTCTCCAAATGTGGTGAGCGTTGCGTTGGTGTAGTTTTCTAATAAAGAATCAAAACAAGGCGTTTTTGCTAAATGAATGGCATCCGAGCTGTTTTTTGCACCGATGCCCCAACCATCAAGAATAATTAAACCAATTTTATTTTCCATTCGGTAGTTCGATTATAAATTTTGTTCCTCGAGGACTATTGTTTTCGCATTGAAGTTTTCCGTTGTGAAGCTCTACAAATTCTTTAGTGATAAATAGACCAAGTCCACTGCCTTTTTTAGATCTTGAAATCTCACTTCCAATTCTATAAAACTTATCAAATATGCGAGTTTTTTCATAGTTCGGAATCCCAGGTCCTTCATCGGCAATAGATATCGTACATTTCTTATCACGTTGAACTGCTGTTATTGTGATTTTTGGTGTTTCTACTGAATATTTTATTGCGTTCTCAAGTAAATTATTCAGAATGGTTTCAATCATGTAGGTATCTGCTATTATGCTATCGACTTTACAATCAATATCAAAGCTTGCAGCGGTGTTGATTTTTTTGAGTTCTTCTGTGGTTCTATTTAAAAACGAATTTAATGGGAAGACATCAGCCTTTGGTGCAAAGTCATCGTTTTCTAGACGCGAGGCGTTTAAAATATTATCGATCAGTGTCGAGAGTCTCTGATTTGCAGAAAGGGCTTTGGAAAGTAAATCTTCCCGATCTTCCTCGTTCAGTTTCCTTTTAAGGAGTGTTTGCAGCACAAGCTGAATAGAAGTAAGTGGTGTTTTTAACTCATGAGTCACAGAGAGCATAAAATTGTTCTGTCGTTTTGAGAGCTCAATTTCTTTACCAATGGATTGCTGAATCTTCCAAAAACCAGCCATAAGGATTAGAATGAATACGCCTCCTTCGCCAATAATCATAATTATTCGGCGAGAAGTATCCTGTTTAGATTGGTCTGCAAGTGCACCGAGATCAAGGATCTGATACCCCCACCAAATAAATTGAAGAAGCACATAAAAGGCCAACAGGTAAATGAGGATTTTGGATTTTGTCATCTTTATGATAAGCGCTGAAAGCTTAGGTTTTTTTGTTTAACAATTCGTATTACACTCGGAAGACTTTCCATCATGTTTCGCTTACTTTTTATACTATTATGAAATAATAAAATATCCGTTCCTTTGATGCGCTTAGCATTTGAAATAATGGTATTGGGATTCATGTTTTTTTTGTAGTCTTGCGCATTCCATGTCCACATAATAATTTTTTTCCCAAGCGCTTTTATTTTTT
The DNA here is from genome assembly GCA_029251865.1 of Crocinitomicaceae bacterium. Taxonomy (GTDB): domain Bacteria; phylum Bacteroidota; class Bacteroidia; order Flavobacteriales_D; family Crocinitomicaceae; genus UBA952. The sequence continues at coordinate 45,046 of JAQXCN010000056.1, forward strand.
TCACCTGTTTTAAATTAATCCGGCCGTATGGCGGTCGAAAAAGCGATGAATGGTGTATTTCATCTGTTTTATTTAAAGCCTGTAAATAGGAATCTATCGATGTTCTAATGCCTTTTTCATGTGCATAGGTATGGTTACCTATTGCATGTCCATCATCTAGTATTGATTGAAATATATCGGGATACTTTGTCATGTTTTTCCCAACACAAAAAAAAGTCGCTTTAATGTTTTCTTTTTTGAGTAAATCGAGGACCCACGGTGTCGTTAGTTGATCAGGCCCATCATCAAAGGTTAGATATACAGCATTCCTATTTTCGCCCTTCCAGACCCTCCTGCTGAACAGAAGTTGAACGAGCAAAGGAACCCTGAAAAACATCATATTGATTACTTTAAGGTGTAATTATATTCAGTGGCCATATTTATCATATGTTCCTTAAATAGTTGATTCAACATCTCCAAACTTTCAGAAATCCCTGATGTCGACAATTCGTTATCAATTTTTGGGAGTATTTTACCGTATAATTTGTCAAGAACAGCATCGATTTCTTTTTTGAATGGTAGCTCTTGAGCAGCTCCTCGCATTTTAAAGCAGGCATCAGCAGCGGCAAAAAGGTCATCTCTATTGCTATTCATTGTTCCTGGAGCAATGGTGAATTCAGCAGGGCTATTGTCAAAGTAGTCAAAAACACTTTCGTAGATTTTAAGTAGTTTTCTTCCGAGATCGGTTGCTTTTTTGCCTTCCCCTATAACCGCATAAAGCTGCACATATTCAAATAGACAACCACTTGTTCTTGGACTGTAGGCGTTATTTCTAATACGGTTCATATCTAATGATGTGATAGGATCATTTCCAGTAACCTCACCAAAATCAATAACTGTTTCAACTGGCATGAGTGCTAGAGAGCGGTCTAAGACTTTCGCAGCTTTTTCTTTAGCGCCTTCGTAATACAATTGTTCGGCGAGTAACAAGAAGTCCGTTCGGTAGTGTGAGGTGTGTCTTCTTGCATAGTAATCTGTGAGAACGTCTGGGTTCGCCATGTCACCATAAGCATATTCATTCATTAGTTTTGAATACATTTTGTCGACATTGAAAAAGTTTTGTTTTTCATTCGTTAATAATGGATTTTTAGGAGGGCAAGGGTTTAACTCGTAGGCGACTCCAACTTGTTTAACATATCCTTTTTGAAGTAGTCTTGTTGCAAACTTTGACCCTCTATTACTTGAAAAATAGATGCCTCGTTTCCAATCGAAATTGCTGAGAATATCAAGCATCATGATTTCTTCCCTAGAAATCCTGTCGATTCCATTATAGCTAATTGAGATACTTTCAGGACAACGTTCTACTTCATCCTCACCTATAATACCAGCTTTTAAGGCATTTTCTTTATTCACTTGTAGTGTGAAGTTTTTGGAAGGGAATATATTCGCTTTTGCACCTCTGCGCATTTCAAGAACACCTTTATCCTCGCGCACAAATTGCATTGCTTTAGTCAAGTCAATAGACTCCCATCCCGTTTCGAAGTTTTCAAAAGGGGAGCTTAAAAGATTCAACGCACCGATCGTTGCGTTATACTTGTCTTCGTCTCCTTGACCATAACTTCTTAATTTACTTTCGAGTAGAGGGTAGAGCTGCTTAAGAACCATATACTGACTGGTTATCGAATCACTAAAGCTTTTATTTTGATAGGTATTCAAGAAACTCATGAGTTTCTGTGATTGACTTTTCGTGGTAGGTTCCATAACCTCAATTTGATAGAGGATGTTTTGAACAGCATTCCGGAAAGCAGGGAATTTAATACGCGCTACATTTTTATTATTACCATTTTCAAGTCGAAGTTCTATAATCTCCTTTATTGTGGCCCTCGTAATATTTGAGCTTCCAATAATATTACTTAGCTCTGTGAAGTATAATTGATCAGTTGTACCACCATACATTAGAATCTGATCCTCACTAAACTTAATTGGTAGAGGTGCTGATTCATAAGCTTTCATCTTCATTTGATTCGTATACCAGTCCGTGCCCATAAGCGATAAATTGCAAACACGTACATCTGTTCGGAAGCCTTCAACCTCTTGCGCATACCACAGCGGGAAGGTATCATTATCACCATTGGTGAAAATTATACCATTTTTCTCGCAGGATGCCAGATAGTTCTTTGCAAGATCACGGGCTGTTGTTTTTCCGTGTCTGTTATGATCATCCCACCCCTGAGAACCCATTATTAATGGAACCATTAACCCTATTATAGCTCCTGAAGAAAGGCGAAGTTTCGCATTATGAAGATTTACACGGCTTTTCAAGAAGTCCATAATTGCATAAACACCGAAAGCAATCCACATGGCAAAGAAATAAAACGAGCCAGCATAGGCATAATCTCGCTCTCTTGGTTCAAAGGGCTTTTGATTCAAATACACAACAATTGCAATACCTGTAAAAAGGAAGGCTAAGGTTAGCACAAAAGCATCCTTTGGTGACTTACGATAATGGAATATAAGCCCAATAAGGGCAAAGATGAGGGGGATGAAATAAAATTTATTGTTTGATTTATTATCTCTTGTATACATAGGTGCATAATCTTGATTCCCCAGTCGCGCATTGTCAATGAACCCAATCCCTGAGATCCAGTTTCCTCTCATGTTGTCACCATGTCCTTGGATGTCGTTTTGTCTTCCTGCAAAATTCCACATGAAGTAGCGGAAGTACATCCAATTCAATTGATAACTAAAGAAATAGCTTAAGTTTTCTCCAAATGTTGGGATTCGTTCTTTGTCTGTTCCAATTTCACCATTTCCTTCTGCAGTTGGGTCATAACCAGACCAGTATTTATAACCGGAGACATGGCGCGGAGTACTAGAATACATTCTTGGAAAAAATGTAGTTTGACTGTAGGACGGTGTCGCTCCTTTCCTAATGGAGGCATTACTTTCGAAGTATTTTTCAATAATAGACAAACCTTCTGAGTTTTGGTTTGCCATCCAAGTTTTGGCATCTTCCTCATTCACAAAAGCTTTTAAATCAGCATCTCCATCTCGAACAACCCACCTTCTCAAGTAGTAAGCTGAAAGGTCATTCCATTCGTCTTGTGGAGCCATCTCAGAATTCCAATATTGACCGTTAAGAAGTGGCGCACTGCCATACTGCTCTCTTTTTAAATAGGAATGAAGGGTAACAAGGTTTTCGGGATCATTCTCATCTAAAGGCGTGTTTGCGTTAGAACGAATAACAATCACTGCAAAGGACCCATATCCAATTAATAAAAAGATAAGTCCCATTAGCGAATTCGCAAGCAAGGTGTTTTTTTTCTTGTTCGCATACCTTACTGCCCATATACAAGCTCCGATGAGAAGTGCAAAAAACATTATTGATCCAGAATAAAAAGGAAGTCCAAGACTATTAACATAATACACTTCAAATTTGGAGGCTATCGAAATCGTTCCCGGTATAATCCCTTCTTGAATGAAGCCTAGAACTGCAATGGAAAGTAAACCTGCCAAAATAAATCCTTTAGGCGTTGTTTTTTTAACTCTGAAGTAAATCAGATATCCAATTGCTGGTACAACGAGGATGCCAAGAAGGTGCACTCCAATAGCCAGGCCGAGCAAAAACATAATTAATAGCAACCATTTATTCGGGGATGTCCCGTTTGTGAAATTGCTTTTTTCATAAAGTGCCATAGCTTCATCCCATTTTAGGATCGCCCAAAAAATCACTGCTGTGAATAATGAGGCCATTGCATATACTTCGCCTTCAACGGCAGAAAACCAAAAAGATTCAGAAAACGTATATGCCAAAGCTGCAATCGCAGCGGAGATGAAAACCGCAGCTTTATCAGAATCTTCGAGGTCAGATTTAGATTGTAGAACAAGTTTTTTGAGTAAAATAGTCAAGGACCAGTACATGAAAAGAATCGTAAAGGAACTTGAAAATGCAGACAAGGCATTGATGAAGTAAGCGACATGCTCTGGTGCAGCAAAAAATGAGAAAAGACGTCCTAGCAGCATGTATAAAGGGGCTCCGGGAGGATGTCCTACCTCAAGTTTGTAAGCGGCGGTTATATATTCTCCACAATCCCAAAGGCTTGCTGTATCCTCGATGGTGAAGAGGTAGACTAATGACGCGATAGCAAAGACAGCCCAACCTGTTACTTTATTGATAAAAGTATAATTCATGTTTATTTAAATCCTTTAATAGACTCGCGAATTTACGAATATTCGTTTGTATTTTAAACTATACAAATCGTAAAAAGAGAAGCGCAAGCATATAATTTTTGTTAATAGCGCTTTTTAAATTAAATTTAGTTGTTAAATTTGCACCGAAATTAAAACTAATTTCAAACATTGACCCATAGTGTAACTGGCAACACGTCTGTTTTTGGTACAGAAGAGTCTAGGTTCGAGCCCTAGTGGGTCAACAGTTATAAAGAGTGAATGTTAGCGCAT
>JAQXCN010000019.1 GCA_029251865.1 Crocinitomicaceae bacterium
TCACCTTGTAAATGACCCATGTTGTAATATAATTAATATTATGTTAAATAGAATATTGAGTGGGATATTCGCATCAATGTTACTTAACAAAAGATTCATAACCTCCCTCTAAGTCGTAGAGTTCTTTGTAACCCATTTTATTTAATTTTTTGCAAGCCATTGCACTTCTCCCTCCACCAGCGCAAAAAACAATAACGATATCCTTTTTGCTTGTGCATTCAGTTATACGCTTGTCAAATTCAGGATCCCAAAAATCAATATTCAACGCGTTGTCAATTGAGCCTTTTTTAAATTCAGTTTCTGTGCGCACATCTATGAGCTTGATAGACTTGTTCTTTTCAGCACACATAGTTATCAAAGTTTCACTATTGATAAGGCTGACATTTTTTTGCGCAAAATGACAAGATGTCAAAAAAAGAATGATGGTCGAGAAAAAAACGTTTAGTTTCATAATGATTTTCTGTTAAAGATACTACCCTATTTGAAACTATCATTTGTTTAATTAAGTTTGTTTAAACCTTTTCTATGTCATTCTATTCATTTAAAAAATGGACGCCCGTTGTCGATCCATCTAGTTATGTTCATCCTAAGGCTACGGTCATAGGTAATGTAATTATAGGTGCAAATGTTTATGTCGGACCTGGAGCTGTTCTTCGTGGGGATTGGGGTAAAATACTAATTGATGAAGGTTCTAATGTTCAGGAAAACTGTATTATTCATATGTTTCCGGGAACAACAGTTCATTTGCACAAAAATGCCCATGTTGGACATGGCGCCGTTATTCATGGTGCAACTTTAAAGTCAAATTGTCTCATTGGAATGAATTCTGTAGTAATGGATGAGGCCATTGTAGGCGAGAATTCTATTGTCGGAGCTCTTTCTTTTGTCGCAGCAAAATCTATTATTGATGCCAACAGTTTAGCAGTTGGAAATCCAGCCAAGGTAATTCGAAACTTAAAAAGTGATCAAATTGCTTGGAAAACTAAAGGGACAGAATATTACCAAAGACTGCCTCGAGATAATAAAGATGAACTTAAGGAATGTTCGCCTTTAGATGTTGTAGAGCCTAATCGCCCTAATCAAGATTCTGATTATGATACCTGGGATTCTTAATGGACTTTTCGTTTTAAGACAGTTTTATTTGACTTAAACTACGATTTAGAAACGTTCGTATTTGTATTTTCTGAAGTTAAATCTCCCAAGAACCGAATAAAAATGCTTGAAATAGGTTGTCGTATAACAATGTTATATTAACTTTGATTCCCATAGTTACAACACATAAATATGTCCAATTCAGTCAAGTATATTTTTGTAACAGGTGGGGTTACATCTTCTCTGGGCAAAGGTATTATAGCGGCTTCATTAGCCAAACTTTTGCAAGCCCGAGGTTATTCGATTACGATACAAAAACTAGACCCCTACATCAACATAGACCCTGGTACATTAAATCCATATGAACATGGGGAATGTTATGTTACTGACGATGGAGCTGAAACGGATCTTGACCTAGGGCATTATGAGCGTTTTTTAAATGTTCCTACCTCTCAAGCAAATAATATTACTACAGGAAGAATCTATCAATCCGTAATTGAAAAAGAACGGAAGGGAGATTTTTTAGGTAAAACCGTTCAGGTTATACCTCACATAACAGATGAAATCAAACAGCGTATTCAGCTTCTCTCCAAAAACAATAAATATGATATTGTAATTACAGAAATTGGCGGTACTGTGGGTGATATAGAATCACTACCATACATAGAGGCGGTTAGACAGATGATGTGGGAGCGTGAAAAGGATTGTCTCGTTATTCATTTAACCCTTATCCCCTATTTATCTGCGGCAGGAGAACTCAAGACAAAGCCAACTCAGCATTCAGTTAAAGCTTTACTTGAACTAGGTGTACAACCAGATATTCTATGCTGCAGATCGGAGCATGAGCTTGACTTGAATCTAAGAAGAAAAATAGCGAAGTTTTGCAATGTTTCTATGAATGCGGTTATTGAGGCAAGAGATGCTTCTTCGATATATGATGTCCCATTGCTGATGCAATCTGAAGAACTCGATAGTGTAGTTCTTGACAAGCTTGGTTTGTCTAAAAAGTCCACGCCAGAATTGAAGATGTGGAAAAGCTTTTTAGATAGACTTAAAAATCCGAATTCTGAGGTGAATATTGCATTAATAGGTAAATATGTAGAGCTGAAAGATTCATATAAATCAATAAGTGAAGCTTTTATTCACGCAGGAGTATCAAATGATGCGAAAGTTAATCTTCATTGGATTCACTCAGACAATCTTGATCAATCGAATATCAAAAAAGAATTGGCGTTAATGGATGGAATTCTTGTGGCTCCTGGTTTTGGATCTAGAGGTGTTGCAGGGAAAATAGACGCGGTTCAATTTGCTAGAGAATCTCAAATTCCATTTTTAGGAATTTGTCTAGGGATGCAATGTGCAGTCATTGAATTTGCTAGAAATGTACTGAATCTTGAGGATGCAAATACAACAGAAATTGCATCTAAAACAAGTGCGCCTGTTATTGACATGATGGAGGAGCAAAAAAGCATTTCCGAATATGGTGGTACAATGAGACTCGGGGCTTATAAATGTCAGTTAAAACCTAACTCGAATATTGGAAAAGCTTTTCACTCTGATGTGATTTCAGAACGTCACAGACACAGATACGAGTTCAATAGTGAGTATAAAGAACGCTTTGAATCAAATGGCATGATTGCAACAGGATTTAACCCGGAAACTGGATTGGTTGAAGTTGTAGAAATCCCACAACATCCGTGGTTTGTTGGTGTTCAATTTCATCCAGAATATAAAAGTACTGTGGATCAACCACACCCCTTATTTGTAGCCTTTGTAGGTGCAGCATTAAAAAATAAAAAGAATTAGAAATGGATCGTAATACCTTAACAGGACTTGTTTTAATTGGTTTATTATTAACAGTATTTACCATTATCAATAAACCAAGTGAAGCGGAGCTTAAAGCCAAACAAGAAAAGGTTGAGAAAGCAAAATTAGCCAAAACTAAAGCCAGTCTTAAAGACACCTTATCGCTTGTATCACCAGATCGTGATGTCGTTGATTCACTTCAAGAAGTACCAGTGCAAAAGAATATTACTAAAACGCTAATAAAGGATAGTGTTTTTTCGAGGTCAACAGATAAATTCCGAATTGATTTCTCAACCAAGGGAGGGCAAATTTCGGCAATGTATCTTAATGATTACAGAAGTTATGTAGACTACAACAAAGATGTTAAAAGCGCTTTATGCCTTTTCAAAAAAGGAGACCACCTTACCTCCTACTCCTTTTATGATGGAGACAAAAGAATTCAAACGAAAGATTTAGATTTCAGATTAAAGAATGAATCAAAAAGCACGGTAGTTCTTGAGGCACCATACAAGTCAGGTGTTATTCGACAAACCTACAAACTCAAAGAAAATTCTTATAATATTGATTATCAGGTGGCTTTCGTTAATCTTAATGAAATTTCTAAGGACAATATTCAATTGAATTGGAAAACATCTTTTTTAAGAACTGAAAAATTACTTTCTGAGCAAAGAAGGGTATCAACAATCTGCTTCGATGAACAAGAAGAAGGTTTTGATTATTTAAGTGAAACATCTGAGGATGATAAATCTTTTGAAAATGAAGTGAATTGGATAGCATATAAACAATCTTATTTTTCCTCATTTCTAAAACCAAAATCACCTTTTCAGAAAAAAGGTACCGCAATTAAAGTTTCGCTTTATGAAGAAGGTAAGGCCAAAGACTCAACGCATATCAAAGACTTCTCGTCGAATTTGACACTTAGCCTTGATAAGAATTCCAATAATACAGCTAGTTTTTCGTGGTACTTTGGCCCTAACGATTATGAAGTTTTGAACGGATATGATTCCGAATATGATAATATTTTAAATTTTGGTTGGGGTTTATTTAGGTGGATCAACATATACGCCGTTCAACCCGTATTTAATTTCTTGTTATCACTTGGTCTTGGTCTTGGTCTAGCTATTTTCTTATTAACGTTTCTTATTAAGTTAGCCTTAATGCCAGTTCAATGGAAGATGTTTGTTTCTTCAGTTAAAATGAGAATACTTAAACCTAAAACAGAAGCTTTAAATGCGAAATATCCGAATAAAGATGATGCAATGAAAAAGCAAATGGAGATGATGAATCTTTACAAGCAATCAGGTGCAAGTCCTTTATCCGGATGTCTTCCCATGTTGATCCAAATGCCAATTCTTTTAGCTGTATTTAGATTCTTTCCTGCTTCATTTAATCTACGTCAACAATCCTTTCTTTGGGCTGACGATCTGTCTTCCTATGATTCCATTTTTGATTTCGGTTTTAGTATTCCCCTATATGGAGATCACATCAGTTTGTTTACACTTATGATGTCTGCAACAACCGTTGCTTATACCTTCATGAATAGTGGTAACGTGCAACAACCTACGCAACCCGGTATGCCCAACATGAAGGTCTTGATGTATTTGTTACCTATAATGATGATCTTCTTTTTCAATAATTACGCCTCTGGTTTGAGTTATTACTACTTTGTTTCAACTTTGTTTTCAATTTTAATCATGTTTATGATTAAGAAATTCTTTGTGGATGAAGAAAAGTTAAAACTAAAGATGGAAAATATGGCTACATCCGCAGCAGCAGCTGGTCCAAAGAAGAAATCTCGTTTTCAAGAAAGACTTGAAGAAATGCAAAAAAAGCAACAAGAGGCTTTAAAAAACAAAAATAAGTAATGAAATTTTTTATTGATACAGCGAATCTTGATGAAATTAAAGAGGCATATAGTCTTGGTATTTTAGATGGTGTGACCACGAACCCCTCTTTAATGGCTAAAGAAGGTATTACAGGGGATGAAAATATTATCAACCATTACAAAGCCATATGTGCTATTGTGGATGGAGATGTAAGCGCAGAGGTCATTAGTACAGATTTTGAAGGAATGGTTGTTGAAGGTGAAAAACTTGCAGGTCTACATCCAAACATAGTTGTAAAGGTCCCAATGATTCTTGAGGGTATCAAAGCGATAAAGTATTTTACAGAAAAAGGGATTCGAACGAATTGTACACTTGTTTTTTCAGCGGGACAGGCTTTATTAGCAGCAAAAGCTGGTGCTACCTATATTTCTCCTTTTTTAGGAAGATTAGACGATATTTCGAGCAATGGTTTGGAACTCATTAATCAAATCCGAGATATTTATGATAACTACGCTTTTGAAACGGAAATTCTAGCAGCCTCAGTAAGAAACCCAATGCATATTATCCATTGTGCAGAAATTGGTGCTGATATTATGACTGGACCTCTAAAAGCAATCAAAGCCCTCGCCAATCACCCACTTACTGATATCGGCTTGCAAAAATTTTTAGAGGACCATGCAAAGGGGAATAAATAATGTTCTCTAAAGCGGAAAAAAAGCAAATGAATATTGCGTTTTGGGACGGATTTAAGCAGTATATGAAAAGCTCAAAATCTTCCGTTCTGCCAAGGGTGAACTGGTTGTCATACCCTACTGATTTAAAACATGCCTATCTCCGTTTATTTTGTAATGAAACAACCTCTGCCCTTCGTTTTGACATTCAGTTAAAGGATGAAGACATTAGGATGTTATTTTGGGACCAGTTAATTGAACTCAAGACCCTCTTAAACAAAACCATGAATACTGAAACCCTATGGGTTAAAAATATTGAAGTAGATGGGGCGTTAATTAGTCGTATTCACTGGGAGTCAAACGAATGGAGTTTATACAATACAAAGGATTGGAGAAAGATATATCGCTATCTAAAAGAGCGCTTATTAGAGTTTGACTTATTTTACCAGGAGTATAAAGAAATTCTTATTAATTTGATTAAATAATGAACACGATGATAAAAATAATATCCTTAATATTTATGCTTTTAGCCTTAAATATTTCTGCTCAAATTACTGTTTATACTGCAGATTTCCAGAATGGATTACCATTAGATTTTACATTTTTAAATTTAGACGGTAATACGCCTGTTGATGCATCCTATAACGCTCCGTGGATTTGTGTTTCGGATCCTGAAAACCCTACAGATAGTGTAGTGTCTAGCACATCTTATTTTGAAATTGCTGATACAGCAAATCGGTGGATGATTACCCCACCTTTGGCATTAGGTTCTTTTGGCAATCAAATAGCATGGCAGGGGAAATCACAAGATGCATCCTTTCCTGATGACTACTATGTTTTGGTTTCAACAACTGATAATGCACCTGAAAGTTTTACTGATACCATCGGTTATATTGAGGGGGAAAACTTTGAATGGGCAGATCGGTTTGTTGATTTAAGTGAAGAGGGCTATAATGACCAAAGTATATATGTGGCTTTTGTACTGCGAACCTATGATGGATTTAAGTTGTATATCAATGATATTACGGTGATTAAAGAAGATGAAACAGGAATCGCAGCAAATGGTTTTCTTACTTTCAATACCTTTCCTAACCCTGTAAACTCCAAATTGATAATCAGTTGCGAGTCAGGTATTGATAAGATCGTTATTTGTGACCTGAAGGGTCGTGAGGTGCATAGTGGCAGAACAAATACAATAAATGTTCAGGCGTTAAAACCTGGTACATACTTTATTCATGTAACTACGGCAATCGGGAGTTCAACTAAGCAATTTATTAAAAACTAAAGTGCTCGTTCATAAAATCCAAGAACGCGTAAAGGCGCACTTCTTGAATCAAGAAGGAAGTCACGATTGGCATCATATTAAAAGGGTATTAGCACTTAGTCTTATTCTTCAAGATAAAGAAGGTGGCGATAGAGAACTTGTTTCGCTATGTGCGCTTCTTCATGACATTTCTGATCACAAGTATAATGGTGGTGATTTTGAACTTGGAGGTGCAGTGGCAAAGCAATGGATTATTGAGTCTGGTGGAAACGAAATCCTAGCAAATAAGGTAGCTGCAATTGTACCATCTATTTCTTACAAAGGGGCAAATGTAAAAGATGAAGAACTCTCCATAGAAGGTCAAATTGTAAGAGATGCAGACCGGTTAGATGCAATTGGTGCAATTGGTATTGCTAGAGCATTTGCATATGGGGGTAGCAAAGGGCGTCCGTTATATGATCCTCATGTGCCACCTGTAATGCATAGCACAAAGGAAGATTACCTAAAGTCGAAAACGCATACCATCAACCATTTTTATGAAAAGCTTTTAAAGATAAAGGAGCGAGTTCGAACAAATTCAGGTAAAAAAATCGCAAACCAACGGCACGATTTTATGTTGATATTTCTAAACCAGTTTTATACGGAATGGAATAGTGAAAATGGTCAAGAAGATTGATTTATCAATTTTTGAATTAATTCATTTTGTTTTTCGATCCAATCTTTCAACTTCTTTTGCTCTTCTTTATTTTCATGAAGCGTTTTATGATTTTTCGCCTGGTTAACCTTAAATATTCTATCTGAAATATCACGATATTGAGCGGTAAGATATGCTTGTTGAAATAGCAACCAAACCTCATTAATTGCCTGTTGATTCGGATGGATCAGGTCGTCATTATAAAAACGATAGTCTCGTAATACATCATTTATAAATTCGAAGGAAGGGAAATAAGAAATATCATTTCGTTCCTCTAAAAGCTCTAAACATACAGATAGCCTTGATTTGCTTCTCTGATTTTCAATTAAACCATCTTTAATATGGCGCACAGGGCTCAAGGTAAAAACAATCTTCAGTTCTGCATTCCAAGATTGTAATTCTTTAATCACCTCCTCCCAAACGTTAAACATATCTAATACGCCACTATTCTCCTTTATAAATACCTTAGATGGTTCTTTATGACAATTCGCAACAATCTTATTTAGTTCAAGGGATCTATAGCCTATAGAGGTTCCTAATGTAATAAATAAACAAGATTTTCCAGATAATTGACGTTTTAGCCCTTGACGTTTTTCAAGGATAAGTTTTTTGTGGTTTTGAATATTGGAAGATTGTAAAAGATGAGATGAACCCCAATCCGTGACGAAATCTTTTTTGTCTAAAAAGTCAATACTCTCGGAGTCCTTTATTACTGCTCTAAGTGTTTCAATAATTGGAATAGGGTGAAATATCGTACCGAATGGATTTGATAATGTGTTGAAGCCGTGTGAAGTAGCTATAGCAGCAATGCTATCTGAAAAACAGCTACCAATAAAACTTAATTTTGTGTCAAAGTCGAGATTAAATGGAGCCACATAATTAGGATATGGAAGATGAAATTTAGACATTAATTCATGAGTGATTTAGCGTTAGAAAGCGCCGCTTTCGTGATGTCGGAGCCACTCATAAGTCTTGCAACTTCATGTATACGTTCCTTTTCATTTAAAACTCGAACAAAGGTTCTTGTAAGCGCTTCCACATCTCTTTTCTCGACAACTAAATGCGAACCGGCTTTTGAGGCTACTTGGGGCAAATGTGAAATTACGATGAGTTGAGACTGTATACCCATCTGTTTTAGTAGTAAGCCAATTTTATCAGCGACATCTCCAGAAACACCTGAGTCAATTTCGTCAAATAATATGGTAGGCATTTTTTTCTCCTCTGAAATTATTTTGAGTAATGCTAACATCAACCTTGATAGTTCTCCTCCACTTGCAGCATTTTCTATCCCAATCATTTTATAGCCCTTGTTTGCTGAAAACACCATACTTAAATCAGTAATACCCGTTCGTTTCAATTCGCTCTTTATTATTTCAAAATCGAATTTTGTTTCAGGTAGTTTTAACTTCTCAAGTTCAGATTTTAATTGATCCGCGATGCGTTGCCGTGCTCTTTCCCGAGACTCGTGAAGCTTTTCAGCAAAGTCAATAAGTTTATTGCTAAGCAGAACAAATTCTTTTTCAGACCTTGTGATTAAGCTTTTTAAGGCGTCAAGATTGTCTTGTTCATCTGAGAGATTGGATAACAATTCAACTAGATCTAATTGGTTTGAAAGATTATGTTTTAATAATAGTCTATTGTACTCGTCCCACAACTTCACCACATGTATTTTACGCTCTGGGTCGTTTTCCATACTATCTGTATAGTAGGAGGATTCAGAAGCAATATAGCTTATGTCATTTTCAAGATTATATAACCTGTCCAATATTTCAGTAAGGGTTTTGTCTTTTGCGCCTAGCTTTTCTAGTCTAAAAATATATTCCTTTACTGAAGCGTAAATTCCATTTTCTTCTGTGAACTGCGCAGTTTGGTTAAGGATCGAACGAATATCATCGGCATTCTCGAGCTTGAAAAGCTCACCCTCTAATTCATTATAGTTTACTTCATCCAGATTTAAGGCCTCAATCTCTTCTCTTAAGAACTGATTATAGTCATTATCTTTATTTGACTTCTCAAGTTTTCTTTTTAAACTAGAGAGCGCTTCTTTGTGTTCTTGAAATGCATCGAAAAGCGCTATGAATTCATTTACTTTCTCCTCATTCCCAGAAAGAAGGTCATAAAGTTCTAATTGTGTATTTTTTGATTTTAGTTCAAAAGTATTGTATTGTGAATGGACCATTAGTTTTTTAGAGGAAAAGGCCTTCAATGTATTTAGTCCAACAGGCGAGTCATTTATAAAAGCCCTAGACTTCCCATCCTTTACGATTTCTCTTCTTACAATAATCGTTTTTTCGAAGTCTAGATTATTCAATTCAAAGAATATTTTGTCCGAAGGAAGTGCGTCAATAGTGGCTTCAACGATTGCTTTTTTACCATATGCTCCTACCAAACTAGAATGTGCCCGTTCTCCGAGTAATAAAGAAAAGGCGTTGAGTAATATTGATTTACCAGACCCTGTTTCTCCTGTCAGTACTGTAAACCCATCATTTAAATCGAGTTCGAGGTCCTGAATTAACGCAAAATTCGAAATGCGCAGTTTCTGAATCATAGTCTAATTTAATATCGCTTGAAACTTGGAACTATTACCTGGATCTAATCGTTTCAGAAGATTCACAAAGTCCGTTTTTTGTTTCGTGTCTGATTCCGAAAGGAGGCTTTTCAATTCATCTGTTTTACAGTACACAAAGTTGATAATATTTACAGTATTCGGTCTTGTTTGGACTACCGGCTTCAACTTTAAAAGCGCCTTATATATTTCCTTGATTCCATCCTCCTTATTATCATATAGATTATCGATGCCCTTCCTGTGGTATGCATAGTTGCAGTCTCTTAAGGGTTGAAAGAGTTGTTGTAAAGCATTGTCCACTAACCAATATCTGTTTCGCTTACCTGTCTCGCTTGCCTTCCACCCTGCTGCGCCAGAAGTTTGTGCATTAGATACGATTTGCTGTGCTTCAGTGTAAAACGGTGTTCCTCCATTTGGACTAAATGAATCATAATCCATACCAATCATAAACAACGCATAAAAAGATAGGATGGAAGAAAGGTTGTCTCGAAAAGCATTTTTTGCATAATATAAAGGCGTATTTCGGGAGTACGAAAAAACAACATTTTCGTCCATAAAATTGAAGACTAATGAGTTGTAATTTGAGTTGAATGCTGGTCTACTCATCAATACCTGAATAGAACCGCTAAATGTTCCCATGGTTGGGATGTTGGTGATTTGTAGTTGAACAGAGCAGTTGATCCTTTCTTCAATATTGAATTTATCTTTTGTCCATTTTGTACTATTCATAAACTCAAAGATCACCTCTTCAAGTTGATCTAATGCTTGCTTTTCAGTTGTAGTGACTTCTAATTTGGCATCCGTAATTATGGATACTTGACAGTTTAATTCTTGGCAGTTTACGTACTTTACAATACCTAGAATAAATATGAATAAAAGTTTTTTAAGCATCTAGTGTTTCTATTATTTCTATGAGCTGTTCGGCTATTTTAAATTTATCTTGGAGACCAAGTGTTTCTATTTTTCCTTGCTTACCGAATATAGTGACTTTATTTTGGTTGCCGCCAAACGTAGCCCCTGTGTCTCTTGTTGAATTCAAAACAATGAGATCTAAGTTCTTTTGTCTTAGTTTAACTAACGCATTTTCTTCTTCATTATTTGTTTCTAAAGCAAATCCAATAACTTTTTGGTTATTCACTCTATTCGAAGACGCCCATTTGAGTATGTCTGGATTCTGTTTTAAAACAATGGGGTCTTGTCCATTTGTTTTTTTAAGTTTTACATCCGAAGCTTCTTCAGGTTTAAAATCAGCCACAGCAGCCGAGAAAATACCTATTGAGGCGTTACTCCAATATTTTTGTACGGCATTAAGCATGTCATCTGCACTAAGAACATCGACTCTATTAAGATCAGGATGGGTAAGAGATTCATTAGAAGGGCCAGTAATCAAGTCTACTTCAAAGCCTGCTATAAGCGCGGCTTTTGCTAATGCAAACCCCATTTTACCTGACGAATGATTTGAAATGTATCTAACGGGGTCTATAGCTTCTTGAGTTGGACCTGCAGTTATGCAGATACGTTTTTCCTTATACTTGGGTTTACGCGATAAATAAGAGGAAATATATGAGGCGATTTGCTCAGGTTCGGACATTCTGCCCTCCCCTTCCAGCCCACTAGCAAGCTCACCACTCTCAGCTGGTATAACTAAAACCCCATCATTTCTTAGCGTTTCAATATTACGTTCAAAAGCAGGATGTTTATACATGTCTAGGTCCATTGCGGGGACAACTACGGTTTTTCCTTTCATTGAAAAGTAGGTAGCCAACAGTAAATTGTCACAGAGTCCATTTGCCATCTTGCCAATTGTATTCATTGTTGCTGGAGCAATAACGAACACTTCGGCCCACTCAGCATAAGCAACATGGTTGTTCCAAGCTCCAGTGTCTTTATTCCAGAACTCAATACCAACATCGTTTTTAGATAATGTTGAGACAACAAGCGGGCTTATAAAATCAGAAGAGGCAGGAGTCATTATGCATTTGACTTCTGCCTCTTGTTTCTTTAAAATGCGAATAAGGTACGCGATTTTGTACGCTGCAATACCTCCGGTTATTCCGAGAAGAATGCGTTTACCGTACATTTATTATTTTTCTTCTTCCTCTGTATGCCTTACGTAGATTTTATCATCTAAAAGCTCCTGAGCTGCTATAGCTGTAGCTTTAGGAAGACCCTCGTAATGCTTAGAAATTTCAATTTGCTCTCTATTTTCAAAGATCTCTTCTAGATTATCCGTGTTACTCGCGAACTCTTGTAGTTTGGAAGTTAGTTCTTCTTTGATTTCAGAGCTGATTTGATTGGATCTTTTAGACATAGCCACAATAGACTCATAGATGTTTCCTGTCTTATCCTCAAGGTGAATCGTGTCTCTTGTAACCGTTGTCTTTTCAGCAACTACGTTTTTATAGCTCATTCTTATGTTCTTTAATTTCTAAGTTTATTTACCAACTGATTTAGACCTTTTGTCTGATCTGAATCAGGGAAATTGGCTTCAAATTTACGCATTCTTTCATTAGTTTCAGCAATTCTCGTGCTTTTTTTACGTTCAATGCTATTGATAGTAAGGTAGTACGAGTTTTTTACCATACTGGCAAAAACCTCTTCTGCGTACTCTGAGGAGGGATATTTCTCTAAAAATATTTCTGCGGAGGTTACTGCAGCTCTATACCTTTCAGTATTTGAATAAAGCAAAACATGACTTTTTTCCTTTGATTCAATTTTAAAGCGTAGTTTATCAATAATTTGATTACAAGAATCCATTAGTCTCGTATTTGGATACCTATCTACAAATACTTGTACGGCATTAATTGCTTCCTCTGTTTCTGTTTGGTCCAATGAGGATTCGGGTGAATTTTTAACCTTACACATAGCTGCCATAAACATAAGTTCTTCATTCTTTGTCGAATATGGGAACCTTTGAACATAAGATGAGAAGTAGTAACCGGCCATGTAATAGTCTTCTGCATTATAATAGCTTTGCCCCAGTCTATAATACGCTAACTCTCCTTCGCCTGATTTTGGGGCATGTTGGTATATTTGTTCGTAAAGAACGATTGATTTAAGAAAGTCCTCATTGTCATACAAGGTATTCGCAAGTTCAAACTTTTTAATATAGTCATCGCCTTTGATTACTTCGTTGTAGTTAGAGCAGGCAGTTATAAAACTGCAAACGATTATATAGATGATGTAGTTATTACGCATTGTTATTTTACCCTTAAATTTTGGCCAATTTGAAGTATAGAAGTAGATCTTAGACCATTTAATCTACACAATGTACTTACTGAAGTTCTATTGCGCTCAGCAATTCTTGATAATGTATCTCCAGCACGCACCTTGTAATACTTTTTGGCAACATACTCCTTACTCCCATTAGACTTCTTTTTCCACTGGTCTGAAGGTGTGACACCTGGACGAAACATTGTTTTATGTAACAGTAAATTAGTGCTTTTAAGTTCTTTCTTTTTGAAATCAATTAGCTCTTCAGGATTCATAGCAGCGTCATAAAAACGAACTTCAAAGTGCAAATGAGAACCGAAAGAATGTCCTGTATTGCCACCTAATCCTAAAACCTCTCCAGATTTAATTTGTTGACCAGAAAAAACCAAAAGTTTACTTAAGTGGGCATAGTACGTCTCTAGACCATTAAAGTGTCGAATGATCACTAAATTCCCATAACCTCCTGAGTTTTTCCGAGCATAGCGCACAATACCATCGAATGCACTTACAACCGTGTCTCCTGTTACAAGATCAAGATCAATACCATTATGAAACTTCCCATTTCGATATTTGTATCTTGATGTTACCGGCCCGTCGATTGGCATGGTAAAATTGCCTAAGGAGTCACCATCCAAGCAAAGCCATACCGTGTCTTTCATTTTTGTCAAGTCATTCACTCTAGAATAGCAATCATTATCGTCCCATTCCATGGTATATGGCCCACCTATTTCTTTGGAGTTCATGATTTCATGAACTTGAGGGTTTAAAACACCGTCGAAAGCGTCTTCCTGTATCAATTCCCAAGTTTGATTTGAATAGACAACAATCTTACCAAGTTTTGTATCTACGGTGTCCATAACTCTTTGTGCAAGGCTGTTTACGAATAGACACAAAACTAGAAAAGTAAAGAATGTTTTCATTTTAATAAATCAGGTTGCAAAATTACAAATAATGAACGGAAGTTATTTTACTTCTAGTATTTTGAGATTATAAAAAACTTTCTCGTTGGAACGGACTAAATCCATGTATCCATTAGTGCCATATGCCACTTCTGGATCTAAAACAACAAATAACTGTTGTCCAGTTTTGGCATTATTTAACACCTGACGCAAGCCTTCTGGGTAGTTTTTTTGTCCTTTTGTGTATGTAACAGGGAAGTTCGATGCATACGTATTAAAGATATTGGCCTTGCTCTCGGTTGAGGCAATCATATGAAATTTAACTTTTGCATCTTTTTTCCGTTCGTTTTGTTCACCTGATCTTAGCTCCCAAATTTTCACACCTTTTGAGTTAGAACTGGCAGCGACAACACCATGCACTTTAACAAAGAGCCAATTTTCACTATTGGGTGGAATTAGATCACCTAAACCCTTTTTGCCATAAGCGAGTTTTGCTGGTATTTTAATTCTTGCTAAATCACCAATAGATAGAAAAGTTAAAGCTTCATCCCATCCCTTGTTTTGCATATTGTAACCCAATACAAAAGGAAGATATGGCATTTTCATTCGGTTGTTCCCATCAATAATTTTTCCATCAGGAAGACTTAATCTATACTCGAGCATAATCAGTTCCCCCTGTTTTAGACTTCGCGAATTCTTTTTTTCAATCCAATCAATAACAATACCGCTCGGTGTTTCTAAATTGCCAACAAAATCAAATTCATTAGCGATATCGTTTATATTTACATTGATTGCAGTATCAACAATTTTATTTTGATTTATAATCAAGGAGTCATTAACCAAATTCAGGGTATCAGTCCTATTGCTATCGGTTAACAAACTAATATCAGATTCAGTTCTATGTTTTTCGATGGATTTCTCTACTTCTTTTTCTGCGATGTCACAAGAAGATAAAACAAATAGAAAAAAAAGTAATATGCTAAAGAATTGTTGTTTTCTTGTCATATGCTTATCAGTTCAACATCGATTAATAAAATAGATTGTGGCGGTATGATTTCACTATCACCTAAAAGTCCATGCGCAAGATAGCTTGGGATAATAACTTTTGTTTTTTGTCCGGGGCGCATCAGTTGAATAACCTCCTGTAGCCCAGACTCATGATCACTTCTTCCTAGAACAAATTGATCAGGTATGGTATCTGATTTGTAACAGCTCGTACCATCCAGCAGATCAATTGATAAGTTGACAGTAACTTGGTCTCCTAAATGTGCTTTAGGTCCCTGCCCTGGCCTATTTTCTGCAAACTGATATCTAATCCCAGACCCTGTTTCTAACATTTTTAAATCCTTGTGATGTTCTAAATAAATTTTAATAGCAAGCTCCTCTCTTTGATGCAGTTCTTTATTGAAATCAATCGAATGCTCAACTGACCAATCTTTATTTTCTGTCACGTTTTTTTTAGTTTCAGTGACACAAGAAGTAATTATGATTAAAAGGATAAAAATATATCGGATCATCCCATTAATTTTGAACGTAAAGAAATAAGTTTTTCGAGGGTTGTTTGGATGTTTTCATGACTAAAACCACCAGCGGCATATTTATGACCGCCACCATTGAAATGTGCACCTGCAAATTCATTTACAAAAAACTGTCCCTTTGATCGAAATGACATTTTCACTTTACCTTCTTCATTTTCAACCATAAAGACTGAAATGGATATACCCTCAATGCTCAATGGAATATTCACGAGACCCTCTGTATCTCCCTTTTTATAGTTGTAACGCAATAGTTCTTCTTGGGTAAGTGTGATGTATCCTATTTGTGAATCAGGAATCTGATGAAACTTGTTAGAAATCGCATAGGCACGAAGTAATACGCGGTTTTTTGAATTCTGATCAAATACACGTTCATGAATAGTGAATGCCTTTACTCCTTTTTCAAGTAGTCCTTTTAATACATCATGGGTTTTTGCAGTTACACTGGGGAAGCGAAACGAACCTGTATCAGTCATAATGCCTAAGTAAATTGCCTCGGCGGCTTTGGTATTTAAAAGGTTTATCAAGCCGCATTCCTCAATAACTTCGTATAAAAGCTGAGCGGTTGAACATACCTCCGGTCTTGAGATTGTAACTTCGCAAAAAGAACTTGGTTTAGGGTGATGATCTATCATTATTTTTGGAATCACCCAATTAGAAACAATTTTCTCCATTTCCTCGCCAACTCTGAAAGTATGATTGTAATCTAAGCACATCATTAAATCAAAACTACTCTGCTGCTCACTGAAGTCATCATAAACCAGAAAAGGAATATCGTCTAGAAATGACATTAAATTTTTTGCTGGTAAATCAGGGAGTAAAATCAGAACCTCTTTATTCTGCGCTTTCAAGAAGTGAGCGCATGCTACAGAACTGCCGATTGCATCACCATCGGGTGATTTATGGGTCGTGATTAAAATTTTTCGCGCATTATTAATGCGCGTTAAAAAAGCGTTATTCATGCGCTAAAATTACTCTTTCTTTTGCATTTGAGCGTCTTCTTCAGGGTCTGGAGGAAAGAGTTTAGGAAGTTCCTCAAAACCTTGCATTCTGTCAAGCATTTCCTCAAGCTGTGAAATTGAGATGCTTTTTGCAATAATATTCTTGTCTTTATCTAAAAGAAAGACCTTAGGTGTACTAAAAATATCATACGTGTTTTGATAGTTCAAAGATTCGAGGGTAGTTGGTTTATTTGGCTCTCCAGGATATAATGGCACATACTTTTCAGGTGACTCTTTTGCATCCGTGTACAATTGATCTGTTATTGCTGCATTAATAAATGTCAGGTTATTATCCCGAATAAATTTTTTCCATTTCCCAAAATCTTCACCGATTGCTTTGCCCACGGAGAAGATTTCAATATTTCTTGCTTTGAATTTTTCCTTGTAAAGTGTTTCTAGTTTTGGTGTGGTTTTTTTACAATGGCCACATTCAGGATCCCAGAAATATAAAATGGTATATTCTGATTTGAGACTGTAAAAGTCAACCCAAACTTGGTCAGAGGTATCTTTGAGATATAGGTTAAAAGGCTTAGAGCCAATTGTAAGTCTTAATTTGTTTTTCAAATTATCACATAAATCTTCAAACTTATCCTCTCCAACCCAAAATGCAGGTGAATTTCCATCTAAATTATTGGTGCAGTAATAACGATTCAGCATTTCAAGATATACTTTATCCATTCCCATTATCTTACTCTTGCCAAAGGAAGAAGTTATCCATCCGACACTGTATTCAAACATCTTAGACTTTGGATTGAGTTGGTCACAAAAATCAAAGGCATAGCGCGTTACTGTATCCCAATGTTGAATCATCATGTTTTGACCAAAGAAGTTTTCAAGTTTGTTATGAAAAATAGGGTTATTTACAAGGGCATCATTATTCAAGTCAACGTTGTCCCAGTAATGCTTTCGGTAATAATTAAATCGGTAATTAGAATCTATGATTGCACCATTTTCATCAGTTGGTGCTTCCGGTATTGGAACCTCTGTTGACATCTTAACGATACGCGACACAAGCTTTTCGCTGTGATTTAAAATGATGTTATCTTGATAATTCACAACGTTCTCATTAATGGCATTTATTTGCTCTGTGAACGTTTTATATTCCGTGCTTTCCTTTTCAACTGAAGCCCTTTGTTGACCCAGTTTACTCATTTTTGACTTCTGTGAACCAATAAATTTAATGTAAGGTATAAAGATGGTGTTCTCCGCTGACTTTTGAATCGTTATGTTCCCCAGATAATCTGGTCCTTCCGTTGTAATTTCAATATCCTCATTGTTGTAGATGAATTCAAAATATTTCTGGCCAGGCATCAATAGACCAAGTATCCCATTTGCCTGTTTGCTTCCATCAAATACGACAACTCCATTTTTTAATTCGCCGGTATCCGCATAAAACTTTTTAGACCCAAAATATTTTATCAAATGAACCGTAGTGTCCTTTTGATTTTTAACTGTGAATTTGAGATTCTGAGCAAAAGAAATACTTGAGAAGGTTATGAATAGAAATAAGAAAGCAAGTTTCATGTTTTTTTTGAGTTAATTTAATTTATTTGATAACGTTGAACACAATTTTTAATTCCTTTTAACAATTCTTTAACCATTACTTTTAAAAATGAGTGCGAATCGTTGCGGATGCAGTTTGCATAATCGTAATTACAAATGTAATAAAGACAATACATAGTGACAATATGCTGTAGGTTGATACGCCCGTCTCAAGAATTATTCCTGATGCAATAAGCTTAGATTCAATAACTTGGGTTGACAAATAAAATGCCGTGAAGGAAAGGATTGAAAGCACAAAGAAAATTATCGAGAAATAACGCAAGAAAACATTTCGCATTGTTTTAACTGTGTGACCAAGCCTAAGCATGATCTTGATTTCATAAACACAATTTGATAAAATCAATTGAAGGTATTGAATCATAAGCATGAGAGATAATAATAAGGTCAAAATCGAAAGCGTTATAACCCCTATAATACCCGCAGACAATCCACTCTTGAGTCTTTCAATAAAAAGTTGATCACTTGAACTTTCGAGACCATTATCTTCAAGATAGGATTCAAGCAAACCGAATGCGCCCGTCTTTGCTTTAACTACCAATTGGCTTCGCATATCGTCCTTGCCATTTGAATAACTTAGGTTTGCCCAATTGAGAAAAGAACTAGGTGCCAAGATAGAAGAGAAAGAATTGGTGAATCCAATTATTGTTGCTGGAAAAACAATTCTTTGACCGCGTTCTCCAATGAGCAAATTCATTTTGACATTTGTTATTAAATCCTCTGAGAGTCTTGGGAGTTGACTCGCTGACAAAAATGTGTTAAGCATAATAAGGAAGTTTCTAGGCATTACTATAGGTACAGACTCCCTAGTAGTATCCCAGGTGAATTTGTGACTTGGAATGTCGAGGAATTCTCCTTCTACAGATTGCAGGTAGATATTTGAGTTAAATGATGGGATAATTGGATCGTCAATCTGAACCAAAACTTCAAACTTATTTGAGATTATAGCACTGCAAGATGCAACAAAATCTTTCTGCTTAATTTTTTCAATTTGTGTATCTGTGAAATTCGGATTGCCAATGCCCAAGTGTGCTCCTCGACCTATTTTTTTCTGCACAACAAGCGTATTATCATCAAGAAGTTCTGATTCCTCACCATACTTCTGAGCTTTATCAAAAGTCTGGACAGCAATAAGCATAAGCGTCAACCCTAAAAATACACCAAGTGCTGCAATCGAGAATTGTAAACGGTTTTGATTTTTAAAAAATAATTTTTCCATCAAAGGTTAATCGTTTTAAGTGCCATTTCTGATTCGCCATCTAGTGTTGTTATAAGTAAGCTTGCCTTTTCCTCATCTAAGCGTTTTAGAATTAGAGACTGACAAAGCCGTGTGTTTTCAGTATCTAAATGCGAAAAGGGCTCATCGCAGAGTAATATTTCAAAAGGTTTACAGATGGATCGAATAATAGCTACCCGTTGTTTTTGTCCAAATGATAAAGTGTTTATTTTTTCATTCCACTTTTCTTCAATACCGAGATTTGTAACTATTTTTTGAATAATATCCTCATCGTATCCTTTAGCGAATTCGGGAATCAAACGAATATTTTCCGCAACAGTGAGATGACCGATTAGTTGTAAATCTTGAAAAATAGATGTCATTTTGGTTTTCCTAAGTTTCACCCATTCCTCCTCTTTGATATCCTGAATTCGTTTTTGATTAATTTGTATTTCTCCGGTGTAATCATTTCTCAATCCTAACAAGAAATAAAGAAATGAGGTTTTCCCTCTTCCGCTTTGTGCCAATATTTGATACCGCCCCTCATTTTCTATAAGCAGGTTTGAATTCCAAACTTCACTATTCATTTTAATGCCTTCAAAGACATTAGGACAGACTTGATTGAGTTGGATTTCCATAAATTAAAATTCTACATGCTTCAATAACTGTTCCAATAATGAAAAATCTTTTTTAGGAGATAAAGAAATCAAGTCCTCGTATCTTTTTAACCAAGTTTCTTGCCTTTTGGCATAATTTCTAGAATTCTTTTGAATTGCAGTAATTGTTTCTTCTAGATTAGATGCGCTTTGGTCATAACTTAACCACTCTTTGTACCCTACAGTGTTTTGCAACAAATGGTTTTCATTAAGCGGTAAATGCTTCACCTCTTCTCTAAGACCTTCGTCGATCATTTGATGAACACGTTGATTGATTCTTTTGTATAACTCGGATCTATCCCATGAAATAGCGAAACGCTTTACAAGGTAACCAATATTTTCTTTTGGTATTCCCCTTAATTCATTTAAGGTTTTTCCAGAAACACGTATGATTTCAAGACTTCTTAGAACACGCGCAGGATTCTTTTTATCTATTCGATTATAGGTTTCTGTATCTTTTAATTTGAGCTCATTTAATAACGGTGTTAGTCCTAAATCCTTCCATTCTTTGTGAAGACATGTTCTAATTTCTTCGTTATTTGGAGATGCGTGTAATCCATCAATTAATGCATCAATATACATACCCGAACCGCCGCTCACAATAATGGTACTGTGACCAGCATTGAATAATTCTTTGATTTTAACTCTACCCACTTTCATAAAGTCAGCACTTGTTACAGGTGATTCTAGTATTGAGTGTGAATTAACGAAGTAATATTCAACTAGGGAAAGCTCTTTGAATGAAGGTTTGGCAGTCCCAATACTCAGCTCTTTATAAAACTGCCTTGAATCAGCGGAAATAATAGGTGCCTTTAATTTTTGTGCAAGTTCAAGAGCCAATGAAGACTTTCCTGATGCTGTTGGTCCTTGTATGATTATAATTTTATTCATTTTCTCGCCATGTCATGTATCGCGAATATATAGCTTTTACATAAGTTTTGGCAGGGCCTCGATAAGCGCCGTATTTAACGGGTTGATTTCTGTAATAATCTGGGTCCGAAAGTAATTTAATCATAAGTTCCACATTGTCATCCCAAATAGTTGGGTTGTAGCCATTTTTTTCTGCTAGCCTCACAGCGTCTTCAACATGCCCTTTACCTGCGTTATATGATGCTAGTGTGAATTTTAAGCGTTGTTCGGTTGATTCAATATTACTCCATGAATTATAAAGTTTATCAATATATCTCATACCGGCATCTATCTGTATTTCTGGTGGAGAGTCGGGGTAAACATTGAAACTTGGACCAGTGTTGGGCATAAATTGCATCATTCCATAGGCACCTCCAAACCCTCGAGCATTTGGGTTGTATCTGGACTCTTGATAGGCAATGGAAGCTAGAAACCTCCAATCCCAATTTCTTTTAAGCGCTGAAGCTTTAAACATTTCATCATAATCAGAAAGCTGAATATCTTCATTTACAAGTGTGTCCTTTTGACGAATAAAAAAATTAGTTTCTTCCATGTAGTCAAAATATTTTTTTCGAAGAACCTTGTATGCCTGAGAATACAAAAAGTCATCTAAGAAATAATCTAGTTTTTTCTTCAGTAATATGTCAGATTTACGCAGTCCAAAAGCTATATTTTGCCTAACTGACAAAAGCGTTGAAATATCAATATTAGAAACACAGGACTGTTCAATCCTTGCCGTGTTCTCCATTGCAATAGTGTAATCGATTTCACCTGTTGAAACCTTTTCAATTAAATCTTCTGCAATTGGTGAATTCGGGAGTGTCTTTACTCTAATTTTTGCACCTATCTCGTCTTCTAAGTGTGAAATACGTTTTGCGAATGCGGATTTATTCCTAATGTGTAAGGTTTTATTTTGAAGTTCACTAATGTCACGAATAAGGCTATCTGGATTGTCACGTTGAATCAATACCTGAAATGAATGGTTGTACGGCAATGAGAATGCATGCAACTCCTTATCGGACATAGTTATAGGTTTGTTACAAGCAATTATATCTCCTTCGTAGTTGTTTAGTTTTTTCACGAAATCTTCAGGGTCCGAGATCATAATAACTTCAAGTTCTACACCTATTGAACGCGCAAATGTATCAAGTATGTCATATTCAAATCCCAAAAATTTGTCCTTGTATTCGTAAAATGAAACGGCTCCATTTTCTGTTAAGATGCGCAATACACCACGCTTTTGAATTGCAGCTAAATCTTTTAATTGTGACCGTTTTGATAGTACATCACCATCGTTACTTGAGTTACAAGTAAGCATAAATAAGGAGAGTAATATTATCGGGCCAATAGATACACGCATATATTCACAATTAAGCCGAATAAGGTTTTACGCATAACCCTTTGTTTAGTTGCGTTAAAGGATTGATTTGATATTATCTTTTTTTTTTCGTTTCTTTAAGTAAACCTTAAGATTATGGGACACGATCAAAACGAAATTTATTCAAAGGTTGTACGCGCTGGTAAGAGAACTTATTTTTTCGATATCAAGGCAACCAAGGGGAATGATCTCTACTTAACACTCACTGAGAGTAAAAAAACCTACAGTGAAGATGGTGAAGGCTCTTATCAAAAGCACAAAATATTTCTTTACAAAGAGGATTTTGAAAAATTCAAGGATGGCTTGGATGATGTACTAGAGAAAATTGAAGAATTAAAAAATCAATAATTTTTAGTTTACCTATCGGATTTCCAAAATATGTATTTATATTTGCACTCGATTTGGGCGATTAACTCAGTTGGTTCAGAGTGCCTCCCTTACAAGGAGGAAGTCGGGTGTTCGAGTCCCTCATTGCCCACTAAAACCTTTACAGAAACGTAAGGGTTTTTTTTTGCACGCTTTTTTTTATTCCGGGACTAAGGCTCTTAATATAGCCAAGCGTGAATAAATATTTGAGTTCATTTTTCAATTCTGGATATTTTATCAAGAGACGGTATAAAAATAAAAATGCATAATACCTTGTTCCAGGTTGTAAAGTCAAATATAAATAC
>JAQXCN010000038.1 GCA_029251865.1 Crocinitomicaceae bacterium
GTTTTACATTGGTCATTATGCTACTCTATTAGAATTATTTTTATGTCGTTAGATCACGATAGTAAATACTTTCTCAATGAACATGATGCGTAATTTCGGGTTTTTTCTTCTTTTCTTATTCTTTATCGGATGTGGATCAAATGATGAAGCCATTAACGAGGTGATTAAAAAGGGTTCAAGCATAATTCCTCCATCTGTTAGTGAATATGGATTTGTTCTAGATTCGTTTCAAGTAAAAAGAGATACCGTAAAAAGCAACTGGACAATGAGCCATATGTTCGCACCTTATAGTATTTCTCAATTGGATATCAACTTAGCAGCAGAAAAGGCTGCAGATTCATTAATAGGCCTTCGATATGTGAAAGAAGGAACACCATTTATTATTTTAACAGCACTTGGAGATACTTCTGAAACCGCCGAGTATATTATTTACCCTCAAAATATTATAGATTTTGTGGTATTTGATTTTAGAGATTCAGTGTCTGTTGAAAAGCGCTCGAAACCGAATGAGGTGAACGAAAAAATGCTCTCTGGAGAAATTATTAAACATTCCAACCTCACTTTGGCATTAGATCAACAGCTAAAGGATGTCAATATGACGGAAGAAATGGCCGAGTACATGTCAGGTGTATTCGCATGGGCAATTGACTTCTTTCGTTTGTATCCCGGAGATGAATTTAAGGTGATCTACAATGAAAAATCAGTGGAAGGAACGCCCTATGGCATCGGCGGGATCAGTTCGGTCTGGTTTAAGCATCAAGGGCGCGAATTTTATGCTTTCCAATACGCTTTAGATGCTGAAGGAAAACAAATTGGCTTTTTCAATGAAGAAGGCAAAGAAATGAGGCGTCCGTTTTTAATGGCTCCAGTGAAGTATTCACGAATAAGTTCAGGTTTTAGTGGGAGACGTTTTCATCCTGTTCAGAAAAGATGGAAAGCACATTTGGGAACCGATTATGCGGCACCAAAAGGAACTCCAATTGTGACGACAGCCAATGGAACTGTCATTGCGGCTTCTTATAATAGTGGCAATGGAAATTATGTAAAAGTAAAACACAACGAAACGTACTCTACGCAGTATTTACATATGACTGGTTTTGCGAAAGGTATTCGAAAGGGTGTTTATGTGGAACAAGGCCAAACGATTGGTTATGTTGGGAGTACCGGTCTCGCAACGGGTCCGCATGTTTGTTATCGATTCTGGAAGAACGGGAAACAGATTAATCATAGGGCTGAGAAATTTCCGTCTTCAATTCCAATGGTTGATTCCTTGTTGCCTTCTTATATGGAATTTATTCAGCCCATTCGTGAAAGGATGGATGATCTGCCGATTACGCCTTATGTCGCAGAGGAGGCAGACACTCAGGAATAAAACCTAAATACAAACTACTAAAACACGGATAAACCGATAACGGAAAAGGTTAAGATTTAAAGCCACTTTAACGCGTGGCTTTTTTACTTATGAATAGAAAAAGGAGCTGATGAAACACCAACTCCTTTTTGCTTGTACCCGAGGCCGGGATCGAACCGGCACTCCCGAAAGAACAGGATTTTGAATCCAGCGCGTCTACCAGTTCCGCCACTCGGGCCTAGTAATTCGGAGCGACAAAAATAGGGATTTTTTAGTACTAAAAAAGGGCTTGGCTTAAATTTCGCTCTCTT